>NZ_JAVAMR010000004.1:0-146141 GCF_030731025.1 Microbulbifer sp. 2205BS26-8
AGTGGGTGCGCCAAGGGCGCGAAGGGTGGCGAGAGGGGTTTGCCATACACTGGAGCCACTGTGAGGCTTCTATTGCAAGGCCCTGATCCCTCGCGATCAGGGCTTTTTCCTTGTCTTGCTGTCGTCAACGATAGAGGGCAGTTGATATACTCCGCGCCCGCATTTTCAGCTAATCAAGTAGAAGAGGACTGGTGATGGTGGTCAAGCTGATGACAGATCTGGATTTGACGGGTAGGCGTGTACTCATTCGCGAGGACCTGAATGTTCCGTTGAAAGGGGGGCAGATCACTTCTGATGCGCGTATCCGCGCGGCAATTCCCACGATCCAGACTGCTATCAATGCCGGTGCCAGGGTAGTGTTGATGTCCCACCTGGGGCGGCCGGTCGAAGGGGAATACGCAGAAGAGCTCTCCCTGGCTCCAGTCGCCAGGTATCTGGGCGAGTTGCTGGCTCGTGAAGTGCCATTGGTGAAGGAGTGGCGCAGCGGTGTGACACTGGCTGATGGTGAGGTGGCTCTGCTGGAAAATGTGCGCTTCAATTTGGGTGAGAAAAAGGATGATGAAGCCCTGGCCAAGGCCTATGCCCAGCTGTGTGATGTCTTTGTGATGGATGCTTTTGGTACTGCTCACCGGGCCCAGGCATCTACCCATGGGGTGGCCAAATATGCCCCGGTAGCCTGTGCCGGCCCGCTCTTGGCTGCTGAGCTGGAAGCTTTGGAAAAAGCGCTGGCCGAGCCGGCGCGTCCGCTGGTGGCGATCGTTGGCGGTGCCAAGGTTTCCACCAAGCTGACCATTCTGGAGAGCCTGGCTGACAAAGTGGACCAATTGATCGTAGGTGGCGGTATCGCCAATACGTTTCTTGCCGCCAGCGGTAAGTCGGTAGGGAAATCCCTCTGTGAACACGATATGGTGGATACGGCCAGAGAGCTGATGCAGAAATGCAATATCCCTCTGCCTGTAGATGTGGTGACCAGTAAGGCGTTGAGTGAGACCGCCACAGCAATAACCAAGTCAGCCGATACAGTGGCTAAAGACGATATGATCTTTGATATTGGTTCCCAGTCTTCCGGGCAGCTGGCACAGATCCTAAAAAACGCCAAAACCATTATCTGGAATGGCCCTATGGGGGTTTTCGAGTTTGACCAGTTTGGCGCCGGCACAGAACATTTGTCCCAGGCAATCGCCGGTTGTGATGCGTTCTCTATCGCCGGTGGTGGTGATACCCTGGCAGCGGTGGACAAATACGGCGTTGCCGATAAGGTATCCTATATTTCCACTGGCGGTGGGGCCTTCCTTGAGTATGTGGAGGGTAGGACATTGCCGGCGGTAGCCATGCTGGAGTCCCGTGCGAACGATCGAGACAGCATTTCAACTCACGCCTGTCAGTGATTGCTGGCAGTTGATAAAAGCACAATTACAGATACGACGAAGAAATGAGAAAGGAATGAATTATGGCTCTTATCAGCCTGCGCCAGTTGCTGGACCACGCCGCAGAGCACAGCTATGGAGTGCCCGCATTTAATGTAAACAATCTGGAACAGATGCGCGCGATCATGGAAGCGGCCAGGGAGACCAACTCCCCCGTTATCGTGCAGGCGTCTGCCGGAGCGCGTAAATATGCCGGGGCTCCCTTCCTGCGTCACTTGATCCTTGCCGCTATTGAGGAATTTCCGGAAATCCCGGTAGTGATGCACCAGGATCACGGCACCAGCCCCGCAGTATGCCAGCGTTCGATCCAGTTGGGTTTCAGTTCTGTGATGATGGACGGCTCGCTGCAGGAAGATGGCAAGACACCGGCTTCCTATACGTACAATGTCGATGTAACCCGCTGCGCGGTAGATATGGCGCATGCCTGCGGTGTTTCCGTTGAAGGTGAACTGGGTTGTTTGGGCTCCCTGGAAACCGGCATGGCGGGAGAGGAGGATGGTGTCGGCGCCGAGGGCAAATTGTCCAAGGAGCAGTTGCTGACAGACCCGGAAGAGGCAGCGGATTTCGTACAGAAGACCAGGGTGGATGCCCTGGCGATTGCCTGCGGTACCAGCCATGGCGCCTATAAATTCACTCGCCCGCCCACCGGCGATATCCTTGCCATTGGTCGCATCAGGGAGATCCACGCTCGTATTCCCGATACCCACCTCGTGATGCATGGCTCTTCCTCAGTGCCACAAGAGTGGTTGGCAGTGATCAACGAGTTTGGGGGGGAAATTCCCGAAACCTATGGAGTGCCTGTAGAGCAGATCTGTGAGGGCATCAAGCACGGTGTGCGCAAGGTCAACATCGACACCGATCTGCGTTTGGCCTCTACCGGCGCTATTCGCCGCTTCCTGGCCCAGAATCCCTCTGAATTTGACCCACGTAAATTTTACAAAGCCACTCTGCAGGCGATGAGGGCGATCTGTGTGGCCCGCTACGAAGCGTTTGGCAGCACTGGCCAGGCCAGCGGGATTCGCCCCGTCAGCCTTGAAACCATGAGTGAACGCTATGCCGCTGGCGAGCTGGAGCCAGCAATTAAGTGAGCGGTTACTTGCGCTAAAAGCCACAGGGGCGGTTATCGCGCGCGCCCTTATTGATTCAAATATCTATTGGCCAGCCACACCGTCACTTCCTTACTGGAAAATGCAGTACCATTGATCCAATGGATACGTTGCAAGATATCAGTAACTTTGAAAGCAGTCCGGTGATCAAGCGCCCGGACTATTCGGTGCTGCGCCGGAAGTTGCCACAACTCGACTTCAATAGTGACGCGGTCCCACTGATAACGGAGTTGCAGGACTATCGGAATTTCTATGACCTGCACTTCCCGCTTGCCCACAAAACTGGGGTTGGCACCTTTATCGCAGCGGGCTTTGAGCTGGTGTCACAATACTGGCTGGTGGAAAACCCCCGTGGCACACTATTTATCTGTCACGGATACTTTGATCATACCGGTATCTATGGCCCGGCGATTCGCTTCGGCCTGGAGCGCAACCTGAATGTGGTGATTTTCGATTTTCCGGGTCACGGCCTTTCCAGCGGGGAGCGGGTAACCATACAGACCTTCCTGCAATACCGCCAGGTATTTGACCGCCTTCTCTATATTGCCAGCGACAAGCTGCCAGGACCCTGGCATGGTATGGGACAGAGTACCGGGGGGGCGGCGTTAATGGTCCACTTGCAATACAGTTGCTGGCAGCCACTGGATAAGATTTTCCTGCTTGCCCCACTGGTACGCCCGGCAAACTGGCACCTGGTCAAGTGGAAGTACTACCTGGGGCGCCTGTTTATCAGCGAGCCCAGCCGTGAATTCAATATCAATACCCACGATGCGGAATTCTCCCGGCGCCAGGCGCTGCGCGATCCTCTGCAGTCCCAGGTGATTTCCATGTGCTGGCTCGGTGCCATGGTGGACTGGATAAAAACCTTCCCTAAAACCGCACGAAATCCTCGCAAAATGCTGGTTGTGCAGGGCACCGGTGATAGTACAGTGGATTGGCGCTACGATATGCGCGCGATCCGTGACCGATTTCCCCATTGCCACAGGGTATTGATTCGCGGTGCCCGCCACCAGATGATCAATGAGACACAGCCCTATCGGCACCAGATACTGGCGGCGATGGACGACTGGTTGAACCGCTGAAAGAGTTTGCGGCAGGCAGAGAGGATTTTCTCTCGGTGAGGGTGAACCGTGATAGGGGCATTGTTGCGATAGGGTAGATTGGTTCAGTCTCGGTAGCCACACAATAAACACTAACTGGATATTGCGCCGGCCTGTTATTATTCGGTAGCGATGTTATCCGATGCCTTGAGAGAAAATTCGGGCGTGTTTGGCAAGGCAATAAAATAGAGAAAAATCAGCCTGCCTTTGTTGCTGGGAAACTCTATTGGGAAAAACCGGTGGTGGCACAGATGGTCCTTTCCTTTGATGCAATGTGGTTCCAGCACCTGCAGGAAGAATAGATTGGACTTCTGCCGCAGCATTGTCATAAGTGAAAATTTGATTCACAACCGTTTCTATGCTCAGGTGAAAAATTGTCACACTGAAAAAAATTGTTGCTTAACCTCCTGCCATTCCCCCAATGCGACTGGTGTGTGCAGGCAGATAGTAATCTGTTCAAATTGGCCACTGCATTCTGTCAGCACCGCCAGTGCCTGATGGGCTGCAATTGCATGGGGAAAACGATTGGTGCCGGCCCCTAATGCGGGAAAGAGAAGGTGTTTTAGGCCGTTTTGTTCTGCCAGCGCTAGCACATTTTCGTAGCAGTGTCGCAATTGCTGCAGGGCCTGTGCGCCCCATTGGTCGCCGCTGCTCCACTGGGGTGTCACCGTGTGCAGTAGATAGTTTACCCCCAATCGGTGGGCTCGAGTGAGACGGGCCTCACCTACGGCACATTCGGGTTGCAGTTGGCACTGTGTTACCAATTCCACGCCACCGCGCGCATAAATCTGTGCGGAAAGACCTCGCCCGCAAATCAGGTGTTTGTGCGCTGGGCACACGAGTGCATCCCCATGCAGTGTCAGAATATCGCCCCAGGTCAGTATAATTGGTCTCACGGTGTCCCATTTCCAAAGTGTGATTTACTAATACTTTAGCGTGCGACTTTGGTTGCAGAAAGAATCCCCCTATACTCAGCACTGCTGCGCTCCTGTGGCAGGTGCCTTCTGCTGGAGTCATGTGCGGGCACCGGGCTGCAGGACTGGGGACCACTGCGGTCTGTATGGCAACAGAGATAATCATGCATTCAGGGTATAATAAACAGAATCCCACGCTTTGTACGTCGGTGGAGGAGATGCGGCAGATAGACCTTCGCCGCCGCATCCTGGCTGCTTCTTATATGTTGATATTCGCCATGGCAGTAACAGGCGCCATGGCCGTCATTGCCCTGTCTGTCACAGAAATACTGCAGGCGATAACACTGTCGGTGGTTGCAGTGATAATCCTGTGTACTTACGTCATCATCAATGTGTCAGGCCCCAGTGAGAAGACACCGCTACTGGTTGGGGGTCTGCTGTTAGCACTTTACTTTTATCTGCTATTAACCGGTGGCGTGAACAACACCGGATTGATGTGGGCTGTTATGCTGGTTCCCGGTTTTATCAACCTTTACGGTTACAAAACCGGCACCGTTGCCCTTTTGGGTATCGGTATTGCCACCGCGTGTGTGCTTTTCTACCCTGAGTTTCCCGGTTTTACTGCCACATATGACACTGCTTACCGCGCGCGCTTTATCGCAGTCTTCGGTGCTCTCACAGCCCTGACCGCGCTCCTTGATAGCAGTCGTCACCAGACACAGCAGCTGCTGGAGCGACTGACAGGGGAACTGGAGAAAAACGCATCCACAGATGCCCTGACCGGGCTCGCCAACCGTCGCGAAGCCTACCGTGCCATCCACGACCTGGAGCACCGCAATCGGGAGCTGCACAGTAAATATGTGATCCTGATTGGCGACCTCGATAATTTCAAGACAATCAACGATACCTACGGGCATGCGTTCGGTGATCGTATCCTGCAGGATGTTGCCAGGGTGCTCAGGGACAACACCCGTGCGGGGGATATTGTCGCGCGCTGGGGGGGCGAGGAATTTCTGCTCTTGCTGCCCAACGCGGATGTGCGTGGTGGCAGCCTACTGGCAGAGAAGTTACGTCGCAGGGTAGAGACTCTAAGCCGCCGTTACGTACAGCCGGTGAAAGTCTCCATCAGTTTTGGTGTCGTGGAAGGCAATAGCCGCAGTTGTCCTCACAATCAGTTGCTTGCAGAAGCAGACAAGCGTATGTACTGTGCGAAAAACAGTGGCCGCAACAAGGTGGTTGCGGCCTGATAGTGATGACTGTTAAGCGATAAAACTGCGCAGACAAAAGCCGATACCGAGGGCGAGCGCGGCTGCAGCCCCACCAAAAATCAGCGTTGTGAGTCCCGAGGCCAGTATCCGGCGGGAAAACACAAAGCCTTTACACAGGCCAATGGCAAAGAAAGTGCAAGCTGCTAAAACCGTGCTGATGTAGAATTGCTGTGTTGTGCTCAGCGGTTGAACAAGATAAGGCAGCAGTGGTATGGCGCCCACTCCAATAAACGCGAAAAAGGTCACCAGTGCCGCCCCGAGGGGTTTGCGTGCGAAACGACTGATGCCGTATTCCTCCGCCAACATGGTCTCTATCCAGAGCTTGCGATTGGCGGTAATGGTAGCGACGATTTGTTCCAGTATTTCCCCATGAAATCCTTTGCGGTGAAAGATCTGGCGAATTTCCTCCCGTTCTCCCTCAGGCACTAGGGCAATATGCTGGCATTCGGTGCGGGTTGCCGCCGCCAATTGCGCCCGCTCCACGCTGGTGGCTTCGTAGTTGCTCACAGCCATGCTAAAGCCATCGGCAATCAGGTTAGCGAAGCCCATGACCAGCACCACTGCTTCGGAAAAGCCGGCGCCGAATGCCCCGGCTACAATGGCGAAGGTGGTGACACAGCCATCAATAGCTCCCAAAACAAAATCGGAAACCCGCTGGGATTTGGGTGCGCGGTGCAGGCGCGCCTGAATACGTTCCGGGCGGTGCTCTTCGAGCAGTGCGTATCGATCTGCTTTGTCCAGCTTCTCTTTTTTTCCTCCCATTACAAGGGCTCTCCCTTTGGAGCCTATCTCCGCGCCGCTATAATGGTGTGTTTATGCCGCAAAACCACAAGTCGGGGGCACGGTAGGCTGTGGCTAGATTCTAGATCAAAGCTCGGCACCAGGTGCCATTGCGCAGTGATTGCTGCCGTGCGCAGCTGGGAGGGGGTAACTGACTGTACTGACTTGCAAGGTTGAGACGGAATTTGATATCCAACCCCTCCGGCTCGGCAATGTCTCATTGGGCCGCGGGCCGGTGAAATGCCCTGGATCGCCGCCGGCGGTGTGCACCTTACCGGCATGCTTTTTCATGGACCCGGCAACACTATTTGTCGCTTGCACTGTATTCGCACGCTTTAATGTACGATAAAGCTGCTTCTGTTAACACCGGTATTACCGGTCTTTGGGTCATAGGCGTAGACCAGGATTTCATAGACACCGGGTGTATCGGTGGAAAAAAGGGCACTGAATGTATTCATGGTGTCGCGTAACTTTAACGGCACTGTGGCAAAGATCTTTCCCTCTTTTTTTACCTGCGCCACCACTTCAATTGTGCTGCCATCCCAGAGGCCGCCCTCGGTAATTGAGCAGCCACACATCATCACCACGTTGGCGCGGATCTCATAAGGGCTCTGGTCGAGGCCGGTGTAGAGGTGTGTCTGCGGATTGAGCAGGTCCACCACCATACCCGGTATTTCCACGATCAGCCCTTCGCCATTGATGGGTTTGCCAGGCACCAGCCAGGTTTGGGTTTGCGCAACCACGCGGGCCTGTTTTTTAATATATGGGGCCAGGATTTCAATAGTAAGAAACACCGGATTGCTGATATCCAGTGTTGCAGTGAAGTGCGCTGCCCCGGTGGCGATCGGTAGATAGCGTTCCCGCGGGGTTTTCATGATCTTGCCGGTATCTCCGGTACTGCCCTGGGTCAGTCCTTTGGCAAGGATCTCACCGGTATCCGCCGCGCGGATAATGACCATGGCACCCCCAATGGAGGAGCCAATAAATTTCGCATCCCTGGCCTGGGCGCGCACGGTAATCTCTGTAGGTATGGCCTCCGCCCACAGGGGCATGGTGATGCACTGCACAGCCAGAACACAGAAAAAAATAGCCAGTTTTTTCATGGTATATTCCCCATGCATAGCCCTGTCAGTATCAATGGGTTTCCAAAAAGCAATCCCCCAAGCCACAGCCCCGCACAGCAACCACAGAAGGTGCGGTAGAGTGGATTTACCGAGTGTGTTGACAAGCGAGGCGGCTTTTTTGCTCAGGTTAAGCGCCTACAATCAGGCGCCCTGAACAGATTTCACCCAGCGGGCTACACGGCTCTCCAGTACCGGTATCGGTAGAGCGCCTCCGCCCAACACGGTATCGTGGAAACCGCGGATATCGAACTTATCGCCCAGTTGCTCCTCGGCCTGTCTACGCAGCTCCTGGATTTTCAGCATACCGATCTTATAGGCGGTGGCCTGTCCCGGCCATACTAGGTAACGGCGCACTTCGGAGCGCACAGCGGTTTCCGGGATTGCGGAATTTTCCAGGAAGTATTCCACCGCCTGCTCTTCACTCCAGCCCTTGGCGTGCATACCGGTATCCACCACCAGGCGAATAGCACGCCACATTTCGGCAGTCAGATGACCGAACAGATTGTAGGGGTCCTCATAGGCCCCCATTTCCTTGGCCAGCTTCTCAGAGTACAGTGCCCAGCCCTCTGAGTAGACGGTAAAGTGCGCCTGGGTGCGAAACAGCGGGATACCCTCCAGCTCCTGGGCAATGGAGATTTGCATATGGTGGCCGGGATTGCCCTCGTGGTAGGCCACGGTTTCCATATCGGTGGTGGAGTAGGCGCTCATGTCAGACAGGTGCGCGTAATAGACCCCAGGGCGGGTGCCATCCGGGGTACCCGGATAGTAGTGCTGGGCTCCACCGTCCTGCTCGCGGAAGGACTCAACGCGCTTCACCACCAGCTCTGCCTTGGGCAGCAACCCGAAGTACTCGGGCAGCCTGGTGCTGATATTGTTGAGAAAGGCTTTCGAATCATTCAAGTAGCTCTGGCGGCCCATGTCGGTATTTGGGTAGTAGAACTGCTTGTCCTCGCGGATAAAGGTAAAGAATTCCTGCAGGCTACCTTTGAAGCCGACCTGCTCCTTGATGGTTTCCATTTCTCCCCGGATACGCGCCACATCCTTCAGCCCGATATTATGGATCTCATCGGCGGTCAGCTTGGTGGTGGTGGTATTGGCCAGGCGCTGGTTATAGAAAGCTGAGCCGTCTGGCAGGCTGCTGGCGCCCTGGGGTTGTGCAGAGGCTTTCTGCATATCCTCCTTGAGCCAGGAGATCAGGGTTTTGTAGGCGGGCAGGAATTGGGTTTCCAGGGCCCTGCGGGCGTCCGCGGTCAGCTTGTCAGCTTGTTGCTGGTTGATCTTACCGGCTTCCAGCAATGCGGCAATCTTGCCCTTGGCGCTGGCCCACAGGGGGGCGTCATCACCATCCTTGAAGGGGGGGCCGTCAATCAGCTTACTGGATTGTTCGATAGCGCCCTCAAAGGCAAAGCGCGGTGGACGGATACCCGCCTTGGCGGCCCGCTCGGCCCGCTCACGCAACTGGTTGATAGCGCGGGAGATACCGCCGATACGGGCAATATAGGCCTGCATATCTTCGATAGTGTCCACCTTGTGGAAGTTCAGCAGGAAGTTGGGTAGTTGTGACTGAGAGCCGCCCATTTGCTCGAAGATGTAACCATGGCGCCTGAAGGGTTCGGCTGCCCTGGCCTGTTCAAACTGGTAGCGCCAGATATCGTAGGAATTTTTCCCTTCCTGGGTCAGCTTATCGTAGTGGAAGTGCTTCTTCAGGTCGGCAACGGTCTTCTCCATCCAGGCCAGCTGGCGCGCCTCTGCAGCCTCGCTCATATCGTCTATTTGATCGTACAACTCCTTGCGCCCGAGATAGGACAGTTGCATGGGGCTGAACTGTAACTGCTCTTCGTACCGTGAATCCAGCCACTCGGTCAGGCGGTGTGTTTCCGCTTCGGCGTCCAAGGTGACAGGCGCCTCTGTAGGGGTGCTTTGGGCCTTGTCGGCCAGAGCTGTTGCCTCTGTGCCACTATCGGCCTGACAGCCTGTGAAGATGGCGACAGCCAACAGGCCGGGAATCAAAGGATTGTTCAGAGTAATCGGCATTTTTCGATCTCGGTCATTCGTTGTATCAATAAATGCCTGTAACTTTGACACGAAATCCCTGGGGTGTCGATTCGGGCGCTTTCAAAGGCCGGTTCTGTGCGTTGAGCGGCGGAGATTCCAATTGGCAGAGCTTCTCTGGGCTGGGGGTTATATCTGCTGATCACCACCAGTGGGCAGTGCTCTGCAAGCAGCGTTATTCACGATTTGTGGTTTCCACGGATAAAGGGGCCAGGGGTTCTGACCCCCTGTCGTCGGTCTGCCTCCAGTTTCTACCGTAAGGAGGAGATGGTTTTATAGGGGGAGTTGCATAGAGAGCGGGCCTTATCCCCACTTGAATCTGTTTAGCGCTGCAGGCTCCGATGTTATCCAGAAGGCCAATCCGGTTTCCCCTTGTATTAGAACCCTTCTGTGTAACCTTGAAAATGATGGCAATAAGACCGAAAAGGTCGGCAGAAGTGGATAGCCAAGGTGTGTTTGTGATGCAGAGGTTCTGCAAAGGGTCACTTGGAATGCTGCTTTTTTACACGCTCGGGCTACAGGTACGGTATATCGGCTGCTGGCGAGGGATATACCAGAGTTATACACAACTCTATCCATGGTTTCTGTGAGTAACAAGTCTGTAATAACATCATGTCGGTGAGAGGTTGTGGACAGGGCACTTGCACAAGAGAAGTGACAGCTGCTGGAAGAGACCTTGCTATGTGGGTAATGAAAAGCCCCAACAGCGGGGGCTTTTGGTATGGGCAAAGGGCGGTCTTTCTGGCTTGATTCCCGGCCTAATCTGTTTTAGTGGGAATGCGGCCCAGATCGCCTTCCATTTCCGCAGCCAGGAAGGAAATCACTACCCAGGCCGCGACATTCTGGCGAAGGTTTTCAGGGTCAACCTTGTCCAGTGTGTCATTGGGGGTATGGTGGTAGTTGAAGTAGTCTGTGCCGTCCTGGTAGAGGCCGAAGGCGGGTACGCCCCGGGCGACGAATACACTGCTGTCCGGACCGCCGGAAGAGGCGTTATTGCCGCGTTCAATGCCGAGGGGCGCGAGCAACTGCATCATCTGGTCGGCGATATCGAACTTGTTCTCGGGCAGGCGGGTGTCAAAACGCCAGATTTTCCCCGCGCCGAAATCGGATTCGGATATGGCGATAATATTATCCAGTTCATGACGGTGGGCATCGACATATTGTTTGGCACCCACCAAGCCTATCTCTTCGGCGCCAAACAGAATCACGCGCAGGGTGCGGCGCTGGCGAACTGGCAGCTCTGCGATGAGCCTGGCCGTCTCCAGGACAATAGCAACGCCGGCGCCATCGTCAAGGGCGCCAGTGCCCTCGTCCCAGGAGTCCAGATGGGCCCCAATCACCATGGCCTCCTCGGGTCGCTCGCGGCCGGTGATCTCTCCGATCACATTGAAAGAGGGGCCATCGGCAAGGCGTTCATTGTCGACATCAAGTCTGACCACTACGGGCCCGCCGCGCTTGAGCATGGCTTCGAGCAAATTCGCATCCGGTGCCGAGAGCGCCAAAGCGGGCACCGGGTTTCCAATATTATCGATCGCCATCATGCCGGTGTGGGCAAAACGGTCAGAGTCTGTTCCCACGGAGCGCAGAAGCAGCGCTGCGGCGCCTTTTGTGGCCGCTGCACGCATCCCCCTACTGCGTCCTTGAACCGCGGGGCCATAGCCTTCACCGGTGCGGGCCTTTTCCATACGCTTGTTGATAAAGGCAATCTTGCCCTTCACTTGCTCTGGCGGTGCCTTTAACAGCGCTTCCACATCGGCAAACTCGACAATCTCTGCGCTCAGCCCATCCTCCGGTGTGGCGACACCAAATCCCAGGGAGGTGACGACCAGTGGCTGTGGGTAGGGTGCAATCACTTCGGCATGTGCGTGACCGCGCACCCAGCGCGGCACTTCGACCTGTTCGGTATACACCCGGTCGAAACCCAGCGCCTTCATTTTTTGCTGAGCCCAGGCAACAGCGCGGCGGTCACCTTCGGTTCCCGCGCGGCGCGGGCCGACTTCCACTGTCAGTGACTCCACAATGCTGTAGGCATCGGAGGACTCCAGTGCGCGGTCGCGCAGTACTTCGGCAACCGAGAGGTCCTCTTGGGGAAGCGGCTTGCCCTGGACGGCACCGAGGGCCATGGCGGCTATCAAGCTCCCGGTTAGGGTCAACAGTCGTTTAAACATGGGTTTATCCTTGGTTAATGTTTATTGGGTTCAGGATTTAGGCTGTTGGCCGGCTATTTCAGTGAGGAGTTGGCGACGCACCTCACGCAACTGTTTGATGCCGGCTTGGGTAAATAAATAGGGAGAGCCCTCATTGTATTCACGTTCTTCAATCTTCAGGCACTCAAGGCGCGACTGTTCCAGCCTGGGATCGTGACGCATGGGACAGGCTACCAGAGCGCGCCATTCAGTTTCACTGGCCTGCCCGGAAATCACATCTTCAAGCCCCCTGACAAAACTTTGCCTATCCATACGGAATCTGGGTGTGCGCAGGTGCATCAACGTCCAGACAACGATAACAAAAGCGCTAAGCGACAGTAATAGCGTTAAGATTATGCCCACCTTTTACGCCTCCAATAATAATTTTACCGCTACAGCAACTGTAGTGAGAATAAGGATGGGCCTGATTAACTGGATGCCCCGTGAAATCACCAGGTTTGAGCCGATGCGTGCACCGCAAAACTGGGCAACAGACATACTGATTGCCAGCCATAGCAAAAGATGACCACCCAGGATAAACAAGATCATTGAGGTGGTATTGGTTGCCAAAACCAGGGGCTTGGTGGATGCCGTGGCTCTGCGCATGTTGTAGCCGAGGAGTGCAGCGAAGGCGAGGGCATAAATAGAGCCCATACCGGGGCCAAAGAAGCCGCCGTAAAATCCCACCCCGCTACCCACGGACAGGTTGAATACACCAGTGCCCATTCTGGGTTTGGAATCGATATCGGATATCCTTGGGGAGAGCGCAAAGTATAGCGCAATTGCAATAAGCAGAATCGGTAAAAGGATCTGCAGATCTTCACCGCCCAGCCGGGTAACGGTCCAGGTGCCCACCAGAGAACCAAAAATTGCAGCAATCAGGCCGGGCCAAAGAGGCTTTAATTGCAGCTGTCCCTTCTGTAGGAAATTGACCGTCGATGAAAGTGTACCGAAGACGCTTTGAAATTTATTGGTACCGAGGGCATCCAGCGGGGGGATGCCGGCCCACAGAAGGGCGGGCAAGGTAATAATGCCACCACCACCGGCGATAGCACTCACAAAACCCGCGGCAAAGGCTACCGCGGTCAAAATCAGGTAGGTGCTTGTGGATATTTCGCTACTGAGTTCTATCACGGGAGGATGCATTGCCCTTCAGGGTGTTGGTCTGCTTATTGCGGTGATATCCCTGATATTTACTGAAGCGAAGCTGAATTTCCCGCATATCTTGTTCCAGGTCCCCTGTAGGCCGATACAGGGAGTCCAGACAAAGACGTTTTCGGGGGAAATCCCAGGCAACCAGGAAAATGGGCACATCGGCAGCGTAGGCAATGCGCAAAAAGCCGTTTTTCCACTTGGTGACTTTCTCGCGTGTGCCCTCTGGGGTGATGCCTACCCACATCTTTTCATTGTCTCGGAACTGGGATGCCACCTGTTGTGCGATACCGCCGGCAGCAGAGCGGTCGGTGGGTACGCCGCCGAGCCATGTGAAGAGCCCCCTGAAGGGAAAGAAAAAGGCCTCTTTCTTCATCAGCCAGGAAATCCTTACCCGATAGGCCATGATAAACGGCATGGCCACAACAAAGTCCCAGTTGGAGGTATGCGGGGCCAGTGCCACCATCACTTTTTTTTCCGATGGAAAGGTGCCTTCCAGGCGCCAGCCTATCAGCCAGATCAACAGCCTGCCAATGGCGGCGGTAAAACGATTGCCAAGACGCGGTATCTCTGCCGGTAACTCTTTATGCTGGCTCATTCATGGTCTCTCAATCTACTGCCCGTAAATCTGCAGGAGAATCCGGGCAGGGGTACATAGGGGAAACTAATGTTCCCGGGTGGCATAAAAGCGGATATCCGGATAGCGCTCCTCAGCCAGTTGCAGGTTTACCCGGGTTGGTGCCAGGTAGGTGAGATGCCCACTGCCATCCCTGGCAAGGTTGGTGCTTGCTTTGCGCCTGAAATGTTCCATTTCCCTGGGGCTGTCGCTCTCCACCCATCGGGCGGTGGTGATATTGACATTTTCGTAAATGGCGTCGACCTTGTACTCATCTCTGAGGCGGTAAGCCACCACCTCAAACTGGAGAACACCAACCGCACCGACGATAATGTCGTTACTCTCCTGCGGAAAAAAGACCTGTGTGGAGCCCTCTTCGGAGAGCTGCTGTAACCCCTTTTGCAGTTGCTTGAGTTTCAGTGGGTCTTTCAGGCGGATTCGGCGGAACAATTCCGGGGCGAAATTCGGAATACCGGTAAACTTGAGTAATTCCCCCTCTGTAAAGGTATCGCCAATCTGTATGGTGCCATGGTTGTGCAGGCCGATAATATCCCCGGCAATGGCTTCCTCCACGTGAGAGCGATCTCCGGCCATAAAGGTGACAGCATCGGCAATTTTGATCTCCTTGCCGATACGCACGTGTTTTACCTTCATCCCGCGGTTGTAAGTGCCGGAGCACACGCGCATAAAGGCGATACGGTCGCGGTGTTTCGGGTCCATATTGGCCTGAATCTTAAAGACAAAGCCCGAGAATTTTTCCTCGATAGGTGCTACCTGGCGCTCGCGGGTTGCCCGTGGTTGTGGGCCGGGAGCCCATTCCACAAAGCCATCTAGCATTTCACGCACGCCGAAATTACCCAGTGCGGTACCGAAAAATACCGGGGTGAGTTCACCTTTCAGATAGGCTTCCAGGTCAAACTGGTGTGTGGCGCCGCGCACCAGTTCGATTTCCTCGCGAATTTCTTCTGCATACTCGCCCAGCAAGGCATGGGCTTCTGCAGTATCCAGGCCCTTGATCTGGATATCGTCCGGAATGGTGTGCCCCTGTCCCTGGGTAAATACGTGAATCGTGTCGGTGTAGAGGTTGTACACGCCTTTAAAGTTTTTACCGGAGGCAAGTGGCCAGTTTATTGGCGCAGCCTGAATATCGAGCACCTTCTCGATTTCATCCATAACCTCGATAGGGTCGCGGATATCCCGGTCCAGTTTGTTGATAAAGGAAAGAATCGGGGTAGTCCGCAAGCGGCACACATTCATCAGCTTAATAGTGCGGTCTTCGACACCTTTAGCTCCGTCGATCACCATCAGTGCGGAATCCACCGCGGTGAGTACCCGGTATGTATCCTCGGAGAAGTCCTCGTGCCCCGGAGTATCCAGCAGGTTTACCGTGCGATTCCTGTAGGGAAACTGCATTACCGAAGAGGTGACAGAGATACCTCTTTCCCGCTCCATGGACATCCAGTCAGAGCGCGCGTGTGGCCCTTTCTTGCCCTTGACCGAGCCGGCTAGTTGTATCGCATTTCCGAACAGCAACAGTTTTTCGGTCACAGTGGTTTTCCCGGCGTCCGGGTGGGATATGATAGCAAAAGTTCTACGTTGTTGAATTTTATGGGAAAAATCAGAATTCATGGCATTAAAACTTCGATTGTGTACGCAATAGTGTACACATGTGGAGACTTTCTTAAGCGGAATCTGCAAATCAAAAGGCTGGCATTGTATCAAGCCCGAATGTCACATGCCCAACTCCCTTCTCAAATAGTGCTCCGAAGTACTCTTCTCAGAAAAAATTTATTAAAATCAATGAGTTATAAAAGATAAGGTATTAAGGCGGGCAGAGAAATCCGAAGATATCGGATAATTGAATGCTCATGTAACCCCCGCTCAGCCCTCGGGGCAAACAACCGCGGTAAGCCATACCGCAGGCATTCGGAGGTGCGGGTGGTCACAATAACTGTTGCCCGTGGGTTGAGGGTGTGGTGGTTTGTTTCGGCTCGGAGTTTCCAATTCCTATGCGAGAAATACCGGGCAGGCTCTTTAAGCGCATTGCATATCAGAGGAATACAGGTGTTCGAGCGTTCTTTTGGGCCGCCAGCGTTCAGCCTGGCTGCAACGCTTTGGTCAAAAGGCATCTCAACCAGAAGAGGGAAGCGGTATTTTTGGCGGTGTTCATATTCTACTGTTACGGACTCCTCAGGATCCGCTCCGGTGAAGGTGATAAATATACAGGGTTCTACTCATCCACCTATCAATTTCAGGAATCAATCATAGACAGCACTATCCTTGTCCAAATAAATCAATGTAAGCCTGATTGTATTGCCAAATCCGTGAACGAGTGCGTCCAAAGCCAGATTGCTTCTATTGTAATAATAAATCATTGCCATTTGCAGCCATGCTCGGCTATGTAAAGAATGGCGTTCAGCACCTGCCTGTAAGTTGGATATTTTCACGTTGCCGCGCTGGAGGGGCAGAAAATATTCGATAACTTTGTATTGTTGCGCTGTAATTTCTATGCAGGAATTATACAGAATTTAGTATGAACAGGCCCTAGTATAAATGCAAGAATTTTTGTAAATTTAAACACTTTGTAGAAATTGCCGTAGTTTTTTTGTGATTTACATTGAGAGAAAATTAACGCGAATATTATGATTCTTTTCGCAGAAAATATCCAAATTTTCCATTTGGGGGAAGATTTAAATCGAAAATTCAATTTTAGTTTGTACTTTTGTGCTGGTTTTGGTGCTCCTAACACTCACCATTCAAAACCCGAGAACAATCCGTTAATTGTAAACCTTATATATATCCAGTTCAATCAATTGTGATCGCGCTTCCCAAGTGCGTTTTCTTCACTGACAAAACTGCAAGGGAGTCGCAGCGGTTTGTTGGGAGGCGAAAGGGTCTAAATTGAACAGCAGGATGTGGTCAACGCTAGTTATACAGCCAATGAGTCTTTGAGGAGCCTGCGGGTAACGGATGGAATGAGATCAATCGCCACCTCTCAACGATACTATTGACATGTAAGCTGGTGCAATTGTCAGGAATGTAAAGTTATTGCTATTTGTTGATTAGGGATTTAATCAGATTTTTCATCTCTTTGCTGTTGTTGCGCTGATCAGAAGCCTTTCCCTTGGCCCAGAACTGATAGTGCAGCGCCTTGTCCAGTTTATCGAATTGTGCCATATATTCCGACATATCACCCTGGTTTACATGATCGGATTTGGATTGAAAGACGAATTCCACGGAGAGACTGTCCTCATGGAGTTCAGCCGTACGGGAAAAAGTGAACCAGGGGTTGTCAATCTCGGTGCTGCCCAACGCTTCCTGCCAGAGCAATTCACCACGAATATTGGCCACAGCACGCTGACGGATATCAACGGGGTGCACCAACGCCAAAGGACTTCGTCGGATTGGCCTTTGTGGTTTGGAGATATACTGCACAATACCGGATCCATACAGGGAAAAAATCTTGCGCGCCGAACTCAATTTGGCAAACGACTGTATTTGGTAGTGCTCGGATACTTTTAGCCGGTTTTCCTCCGGGTTGTCACTGTAGCTGATCAAGGGGGCAGGGTCGACGCCAGGATAATAGGTCGCGATAAAATTGGTATAGCTGTTTTTGACCTGTTCGGAATCCGAGGCCAGAAAAAATCGCCGCACCTGTTCCGCTTTCAGGTGTGAAAAAGTTGTGTTGACCCTCAGTTTGGCACTGTTGTCTGCCGGATCTATATCAAACAGTTCTTCAATTTCTGTACTCAGTAGCGACTTTTCTGCAAAACTGGGTTCCACCCTCTTTAGGGTCCGGGTGGCCGGGGCCACCGGCAGGGCATATTCGTAGTTAAAGAACCCCTTGTGCCGGAGTTGAATCCCCTGGCCAGCAGCGGTGGCGTCTACCCAGTATTCCCTGCCATTCAATTGGATCAGGTTGATCACATGATCGAAAGACCCCGGAGAGGGAATATCCCTGCCAATATCCCGACCGCGGCTGGAGGATACCAATGCAGGGGAGGAATGCACTCCGAGGTGGGTGAGCATACTGGTTAATAGAAGCGCCTTGTCTTTGCAGTCGCCATAGCGTTTTTCCAGAGTTTCCTGCGGGGTTCTTGGCTGGTGTGAGTTGATGCCGAGTTCGATGCCAAAATAGCGGATATCTTCCTGCACATAGCGGATTGCCCTGTTCACCGCCTCTTCCAGTCCGGACTCCTCGCGCCAGGTATCCAGCTGCTTTCTCAAGCTGCCGGGAAGCGTGCGGTCAATGGCATAGAGGCTCCGGGCCCAGGTATTGACCTGTTCCCAATTGGTGTAACCAGAGTACTGGATGTAATTCAGTGGATCGTGCCAGGTGGGGTATTCACTCTCTGCGAGCACTGCGGGAACGTCGCGCAGATCGAGTTCATAAACATAATTGCTCTGGTGGCGGGAGACTGTCACCGGGTGGTCCCGACGATTGAAGCGGTAATTCAGTTTTTGATCGCTGATAATGCGTACAAAGCGCCGGTCTACCGACTGGGGCCAGGAGAGATAGAAACGGCCAAAGTCACTGCGCTCAAAAATCGGGTTGCTGCCTTGAATGGTATAAGCGTAAGTGAGGATATCGCCGGGGCGTATATCCTCAAGGATATAGAGCGCGCTCCACTGCTCTGAATACAGCTTGCTGGAGAGTTCCCGCTCAGTCTGAAAGAGCTTGAAGGCTGCTTTTTGCAGGCGATTCAGGCGCTTGCCGCCGCGCACAATACTGATATCGTGCACCACCAAGTGTTGAAAAGCCGGGTAGAAGCCAAAGGTCAACTCGGATATCTCGCCTACTCCCTGTTGGTTCAGTGGCTCCATCTTCAGTTGGAAATAGGATTGCTGGTCTTTGCCCTGGTGCAGTATCTGGGAATTGGACAGATGATACCGGACACTACCCTGTGGAAGCTGTGTACTGTCTACAGGCGTCAGTGTTTTCACCCACGCCGGGGTTGGTTCAACCGTGATCTCAGGGTCGGCTTTTGCGAGGCATGTGACAAGGAAAAGTGCAGTGGCCAGTATCTGACCGAGAAAGCGATATTTCAAAGCGGGCCTCAACGGTTCTCTTCAATGGATCTTCCGACACCGGGCAGGGTACTGGCGCGGGGAATAATACAGCGTGGGCGGCAGTGTCTTCTGGCCTCCTCGACCATCGCTCGAATAACCCCGGTGCCGTGTTCGCAGCGGCGTCCTTCTCTTATTGTTTGCAACTGCGGTTTTACCACCGGCTGGGCGGGTAATATACCCTAACAGGTGTCTGGATTATATCCGATTGTGCAGCCAAAACTCTGGGGTTTTCTGCTTACTGGGGATTGTGACGGGAGCCTGTGAGTTCAGGGGGCCTGTATCCAGTGGATACGGTGCAGTGGTGAGGTGAGCGCACAAGCCGACAAATGGGCCGGACAGGGTGTGATCACGCCGCGTGCAAACTGAGCGTAAACAGCTATGGCACAGGCCGCGGTGACTTGTGCTATGCAAGGCCCACTCGATGCCCGTCGGTGGTTTCAGGGAGAGAGCGGCTGTCACCAGCCGCCAAACGGGTTTTTCATAACCGGTCTGGTGGCTGGCGCGGGCATAGCGGTAGAGCTATCGGGGTTTACGGATTGGATTGTGGCTGTTGAACCGGTACCGTCTCCAGCTTTTCCCTCAGCTCCTTGAGCTTCTCTTTTACCCGGATGGTATTTTCCGGCCCCATACGAATCATCAGCTTCTGCACGCCCGGCAGTTTTTCCAGCTTGGGATCGGCAAACTTGTAGTATACCGAAGGGCGCACGAGTTGGATGGGGCCCTCAATTTCCGGTGCTGCGAGCACTTTGTCAATGGCTTCCAGCACCACCTGGTGGAAAGTTTTATTGCGAATACCCAGTTCAGCATAGGCCTGTGCCAGGCGTGGGTACCAGTACTGGTAGAGACCAACTGCGGCTTCCGTATTCATCAGGGCTAACAAGCGCACGGGCTGATCATAGCGGCGGTAGTTGCTTGGTGACAGCTGATAGCCTTCCACAGAGGAGCCGGTAACCAAAATAGGACCCCGGAGTTTCCTTAAGGGCCGGTGCTTGTAAATCAGCGTACCGCGAGAACCAGCATTGATCGCGGCTACCCACTTGCGAATCACTTCACTGGGGACCAGCCAGCGGGACAGGGCATTGTCTGGGGCCAGGCCCATCAAATCCTGATAGGCAGACTTGTCACTGTTGTTAAGTGGAGGTGGTGGTGCTCTGCCCGGTTCTTCGGCTGGTGCGGGTTCCGGGGGTTTGGGCTCGGGGGCCTGCTCTTGCGGCTGCGCCAGGGTTTCCGGTTCGGGTGCTGTCTTGGGTTGCTCAATGATGGTTGTGGAGGGAATTTCTTTTTTCTGTTCGTCGCCGGTCCAGAGCCAATAGGCTGCTGCTGCGACGATGATCACCACAATAATTCCGATGATCCACCCTTGCCTAGATTGTTGTTCCGACATTCCCTGCCTCCTTCTGTTGCAATCAGAATGTTTCG
This sequence comes from Microbulbifer sp. 2205BS26-8, assembly GCF_030731025.1. Classification (NCBI taxonomy): domain Bacteria; kingdom Pseudomonadati; phylum Pseudomonadota; class Gammaproteobacteria; order Cellvibrionales; family Microbulbiferaceae; genus Microbulbifer; species Microbulbifer sp. 2205BS26-8. Next base: position 20,215 of record NZ_JAVAMR010000004.1, read on the forward strand.
GTTTGACCACGGCAAAGCCTAACGGTTTCTCCGTAGTTTATGGGTTTAACATTACTCTCTGCTGCAGCCAGTCGCAAAGGGGATTTACATCTCCCTTGCCTACGGCAATATCCGGCAAAAGGTTTCGACTCTGCAGTTGTGCTCATACTCTCTGAACCTGTGTGCAGGTGGATGTGGGGTTGTCTGTGTTGTAGGGGTGGGTTGTGTAAATTGCGGATCTCAAAAATAGGGCAAATGGTGAAAATACCATGATCGGTGGTGAAGACTGCTGGTAAACCACTCTGGATATTTCGATCTATTGTCATCCAAGTTGCGGAGATCAGGCTGAAAAATGGGTAGGGTAAAACGGGCCGGTCGAGAAGTGGTGGCTTGCGGGTTGGCGAATCCCTGAAGAGTTTGCACTGTTCTGTTGCTCTGGTGATGCAGTGTCTTCCGGGTCGAGCGAATCCTTGTGGCAAGCTCTTTGTGCGGTTCATGCAGTAAACCGTTCGTTTTTCAGCAGGGAGGCTTTATATGAAATGTACTTTGAGCCTGGTTCTTGCACTGGTGCTGGATCAAGATCTCTTGACACATTACAGTTATTAAAAGAGGGGGTTACCAGCCTTAAGTAGAGGATTAGAGTCGATCTTAAAAACACTGTACAACTACTATCGGGACTATGTGTAGCGCTCCACTTTGTGATCGTATAAATTCCCTAATTATTGGTCATAAGCTTTGGCAATTTTATGGCCTAATTATCGAGCTATGCTCATAGCCTCAATCGAGTATCCTCTCTGGCAAAGGGTCTCGATGAGTGGATGCCACCCTATGAGCGAGTGCAGGTCATAAGTTGATTCGACTGCCAGCTATCCCAATAGCGCACGGTATAGAGGCCCTACTTAGCGGTTAAAACTTCTCTCGGAAGCCTTCAGCGATTGCTTCAAGTTTGGCCATCAGGTTGTCATCCCTGTCCGTACCGGTAACTATATCGGGCTGCTTTGGGTTGAAGTGCTTGATAATTGTTATCAGCAAGTAGGTATTTGAATCGGTAAAACCTGGGCAGTAAACCAGTACATAACCACTAGTGCGATAGAACTGCAGCAAACTGAGCTTGAATCCCCTTCCCTTATAATGCAGGTGCATTAATTCCAGGGAGCGTCGGTTGTGGGTATGGCTGTAAGGCACATCCCGGCCAAAGGTCGGCGGCAAGACGCCATGCACCTTGTACTGTTTGAAGTCGTCAGACAGCGCCTTGGCTTCCTTCGGCGTATATTCTTCGCGGAGTAGCTTATGCAAGAAAACCCTTACCACAACTTCCTATCCTTGCGTTCATTTGTGGAGGATTCAGAATGCAAACGCTGCTCTGTTCTTCTTACTCCCTGCTCTAACCTACTTTCGTCAGCCATGAAATGGTGGCCCGCAGGGGGCGCAGTTTCCTCAACAAAATCCTCACTGGCTGACGTACCTGCATATGCCGGAATGACATCCATACCTGGCGCTTCCATTATTTCTCCTCCTTGAAGTCTCCTAAATCAGAATCACTTATATCCGCCAAACGCTTTGTCATGGATGCGGCTGATTCCTCAATGCTTTTTTCTGTCGAACCGGTAAAGCGAGCTATACCATGCTTCAGCTCGGATGTGCCACGCTGGGCATATTCGCAGAACTCAACCATTTGTTCGAACAGATCAGCTGGCACTGCGTAAAACTGTACCCGGTTGTGTGCTGCAACTGCTACAGGCTCCCCTTTTGCCTCTTGCATAGCAGCATTAGGATTAGATTTAAATTGACTAATCGGGGTTGTGTAGTCACACATTACTTTCTGGAGCATGACAAACCTCATTGCTTTCTCATGTCAAATCTAGGCTAATTATGGCCCTTTTTTTAGCCCAATTCTAGGGGAGATTGTTCACATGCATTCCTCTTTAACCGCTAAATAAAACCACTGATTATATATACAGTTTTGGCAGGGGGTAACTGTGACCACCTGTAGAGACTGCAAAGGGTAAAATACTGGTCATGCATACAGCAATTACCTCTAAAAATTTAAGTTAACCTATTGATATTATTGAATTTAAAATAGGATGGACCAACCTGCCTGCTGGTATTGTGGATCGTACAGGCATTGCTGTTGCCGAACTCTCTGATGAACAACGCGGCCTCCTGTTTGATTTTCTGGCTTCGTCTCTGAGTGAGGAGGGCTATGGGAGAGTCATGGATATCATGGCCGCGGAAGCTTTCCTGAGCAGCGACCGCCGCGCCAGGCGCCTGCAGTGGGACCCGCAGAACTATTGGATATCCTTCTATGGGACCCCATCTGCGGGCTTGCCTTGGGGGTGGCAATATGGTGGCCACCATCTGGTGTTGAATATGTCGGTTGCAAGCAACAAGGTCGAAACTCTGTCGCCCAGTTTCGTTGGCACCGAACCCGCAGTGTTTTCCCTGAATGGTGTTGACTATGCATCCATGGTCGATATGCACCAAGCCGGATATGCGGTCTATTCGGCCCTTGATGCCGAACAGCGGGCAGAGGCCGATTCAGAGCGTGTTCCGCGGGATGTTCAAACCGGGCCGGGCAAGGGTGGTGTCATCCCACCAGTGATCGGCATTCGTGCCTCGAAACTGCGCAATGAACAGAAGACCTTTTAGCTCACGGCGATTCAAAAATGGGTTGCCATTCAGCCCTCGGAGAATGCCGCACCCCGAATGGCCCAAATTGAAAGTGAAATCAACCAGACACATTTTGCCTGGATTGGTGAAAACACCAGCACCCCCCTATATGCGAATCCAAGGCCCGACACTGATCATCGAGTTGCTTTCCATCGGAGGCAATGTCGGCGAAAATGCCAGTGGCAAAGGCCACTACCATTCCATTTATCGCAACCCCTCAATGGAGTATGGCGTTTAGGGACTTGAACCCCCAGACCGGCCTGATCGTGTATTGCACAGGAGTGCCTGGCATATAGGCCAAGACGCTGTAATACACAGCGGCAGGATGCCTGCCACGGTACCCGGTCAAGGAAAATGTCGGGTGTAGCGGCCCTGCGCCAGGGCCGGTCAGTCGGCTTTCATCTCCGTGGTGGTAAACTGGTTGCACACCATCACATCCACATCCAACTGACTAATCACGCGCTCTGCGGTATTGCCGCGCAGCAGAGAGCCTGTGGCGCCGTACTGGTTCAGGGTGCCCATTACCACCAGGTCCGCATCGATCTCACGGGCCACGGCCTCCACCACATCACTGGTATATCCCCGCTTCACGTGAATGCGGTGGGTGGGTACGCCAGTCTTGTCGGCGAGCTTCGCCAGGGCACCGCGGTCCGGGTAGAGCATGGAGTCCAGGTAGGCGTTGACCAAATGCAGTTTCGCGCCGTAGTGGCCGGCGATATAGGTGGCGCGCTCACTGATTTGGCGATTCAACTGGCGCTGTTCCAGGGTTTTTGCTTGGTAATTCACTGTGGCCAGTACCACTTTGCGCGCCTCCTTGGCGCCGGGACGGATCAGCACTACCGGGCAGCGCGCGGTCTTGAGAACTCGCCATTTGGATTCGGCGAAAGTGAAGCGGCGGCTGCTCTTGGCATGGACAGGAAGGTAGATCATTTCCGCATCGCAGCGCTTGGCTTCCTGTACGATTGCGGCCTGCCAGTCGCTGGACCAGCACACTGTAATCTCGCAGGTGAGCCCGGCGGCGGCAATCGGTTCGCGGATCTGCTCGCGGAACCAGGACTCGTCTCGGAAGAGATGATCGTTGACCGCACGGGTATCGACGGCTTCACCATCGACCGCCACAAATACTGCTAGGCGCGGCTGGGGATTGCGTCCCCTGGCAGTGGTCAGCGCCCGCTCCAGCGCCACGTGCTTTTCGTCGTTGGGGTCCACCACCACGAATAGGGTGCTCTTCTGTTCCATCTTTCCTCCTAGGCGTAAAGGGTTAGCGGCCCCCAGCATATGGCGGTGGGCCTTTGGGTTTGAATGTATCACGGGATGCAGGTGGCGCGGAAAGTTTGCTGATGGTGGATGTGGTTTTGCGCGCCAGATCGCCGAGTGCACGCGCATAGTGGAGTATTGCAGCGGTATTGTATAGGGGGATTGCACAGACATGGGGCAAGGCTGCCGCTGCCCACCTGAACCGGCAGCCTGCCGGTAGTGATTGAGAAGGAAAACGGCACTTGAGACTCCCTGTAAAGTGCCTGTGTATTGCCCCACCGGCACAACGGCTGCGGATTGCCCGTGTTTCAGCAGCCCACTGGACAGCAGCAAACCCCCATGGCCGCGCTGTTTTTGTTAACCGGTGCTTTTTTCACAACTGGAGTTTTTTGACAGGGAGGCACAGGTCTTCATAGACTGCCTTGAATCAAGATACCCAACCGCGCCCTATGCCTTTTTTCAACACGCTCGATTCGGCCCTGCAGGCCTTTGCCGGTTTTGTCTGGGGTCCGCCCCTGTTGGTACTCCTGCTCGGCGGTGGCCTGGCCTTACTGGTGTATTCCCGCGGCCGCCCCTATCGGCATCTGGGCCACAGTATCGGGTTGTTGAGCGGCCGCTACAACGATCCCGGTGATCCCGGCCAGGTTTCCCACAGCCAGGCCCTGTCCACTGCGCTTTCCGGTACTCTTGGGCTCGGTAATATTGCCGGCGTGGCGATTGCCATTACCATGGGTGGGCCCGGCGCTATTTTCTGGATGTGGGCTACCGCCCTGGTGGGGGTGGCGACCAAGTTCTATACCGCCACTCTGGCAGTGATGTTCCGCGGCCGCGATGCGCTTGGCGAATTACAGGGAGGCCCCATGTATGTCATCCGCGAGGGGCTGGGCCGGCGCTGGATGCCCCTGGGCGTGCTATTCGCGGTGGCGGGATTATGCGGTATGTTGCCGGTATTCCAGTCCAACCAGACCACCCAGCTGTTGCGGGAGTCCTTTGCCGAGCCCCTGGGGTGGATCGCTCCGGGAGGATCATTGGCATTCGATTTCGCCATCGGCCTTTTGCTTGCCATTGCCTCCGCCTTTGTGATTGCCGGGCGTATACAGCGTATCGGTAAATTCTCAGTGCACATAGTACCCGGCATGGTGTTGTTTTACCTGGCGTTGACCCTGATTGTGATCGCCAGCTTCTGGGAGCGAGTGCCGGTGGCTTTTGCCCTGATTTTCAGTGATGCCTTTAGTGGTCAGGCTGTCGCTGGCGGTGCCTTGGGTACGGTGATTACCATCGGCGTGAGTCGGGGGGCCTTTTCCAATGAAGCGGGGATCGGTACCGAGTCACTGGCTCACGGGGCGGCCAAAACCCGGGAAGCGGTTCGCGAGGGGGTTGTCGCCATGCTGGGGCCCATCGTAGACACTCTGGTGGTGTGTACCTGTACGGCTTTGGTGATCCTGCTCACCGGTGTCTGGCAACAGGGTGAAGGGGTTGCTGGCGTGACCCTGACCGCCCAGGCATTTGCACAGGTGTTTGGCCGGTCTGGCCCCATTCTGCTGTTGATGATGGTTTTGCCCCTGGCGTTCAGTACGATTGTCACCTGCTGGTACTACGGTATGAAGTGCTATGTATTTTTATTTCGCGGGCACTGGCAGAACCTGTACACAGCGCTCTACATGATGCTGATTGTGCTCGGTGCGGTGGCCTCACTGAGTGCGGTAAACAGTATCATTATTGGCATGTATGCGGTAATGGCGGTTCCCACAATGCTGTCTACGCTGTTGCTGGCAAAGCATGTCAACCGTGCGGCCCACGACTACTTTACCCGCACTGACGCCATGCATCGGCCGCGCAGCGAAGAGTTGACCTCCCAATAACCTCCCACCCATAAAAAAGGCGGACCCTATGGTCCGCACCTTTTTATTTGTCAACCAAGATGGCAGCCGGGCGGATAACCACAGACGCCTAATGGACTACGGAAACCCGCGTACCGACCCTGGCATGGCGATAGAAGACCTTCGCCATATGCCAGGGCAGGCGAATACAGCCGTGGGAGTCCGGATAGCCCGGTACCCGACCGGCATGCATGGTGACGGGGCCGTTAATCCGCATCATATAGTCCATGGAGGCACCGCGAAAAACAGAACCCCGGGGTTTGCGGTGGCGGCGCACGTCGACATTGCTGCGCATCACGTAGCCACGGCGGCTGATGTAGTGCCCGTACAGGTTGGAGCGGTGGCTGTATTTTTTCTCGGAAATACGGAAGTTGCCCGTGGGAGTCCTGTAACCGGCTTTGCCGGTGGAGACTGGAGACATGCCGGCCAGGCGCCTGCCCTTGTAAAAATAGGCCATCTGGTCACTGAGGTCGATTACAATCCGGGACGCGCCCGATATATGGGGACGGAACCACATATGGCCTCCATAGGTCGAGTGGGCGTGCCTGGCACCGTGGCGCAGATAGGGGTTGGAGTAATCGATTGCGGCTACCAGTGGGCTTAGAACTGTCGATCCGATCAGTAACAGGGCTGCGACCAGGGAGGAGTTTTTCAGCCGGGAAGACCGGTATTTCTGTCGGAGCGACCGATAGCCATGCAGTAAAGCCTGGATTTTTTGCAGCGAAGGTTGGCTATGCATTACACACCTCTCTATTGCCAGTGGGCTGTGTAAACAACAGCAGATTACAAACAGTACCGTCGCCAGACCTGGCGCAGGGAGACGCTCCCGCCTGTGCCGAAATCTGCCAACAGTCAGTGGTTCCCCAATGCAGATTGCCGTTGTACCCGGCATCGCCTGCAGGATGGGTTAGCAGCGGTTTTGCCACTGCAGGTCCAGTCGATATTAGGGTGGGGTATTTGGGACGATCACATCAAAAAGAAATAAGTGCTAAATTGGTTAGAGCTTTGCCGGTCAAGACGAACGCCTATTTTTCTGGCTTGGTAACTTCCCCCGCCTAGTAGTCCTTTAGGAAAGAAGTGTAACCATCCACAAAGCTTTCTTCTATAATTGCGTTCAGGTTGATCATGCTGAAAAACTTCTTAATCAGCTTCTAAGCTCAATAGGCAATATGTGACTGGATACTTCTCACCTTTTAGGAAAAATCATTAAGCAATAATAGAATTGGCTGTATCTATTTTTACTCGAAAACTATAAAGCTTCCTGCACACGGTGCAAAACTGCCAAGAACGATTCTCAACCTTTTTACAAGTCAAGAGAGTGCTGAATTACGAAAATTCATGTGCCCCCAGTTTTCATAGTCCTGACGTAGCATTCTCTCTGTTTCCAGAGCAAGCAGGTGATGCTTAGAGAGTAATAACTTGTTGAAACAGATAGTAATCTGCAGTGGAAAGGTGCCAAACTAGTTGTGAACTGAAAATGCCATTAGGATCATGGCATTTAGCGTAACAGCTTAATACTCTGCAGAGATACGTTCTGAAAATACTTAGCGCCGCTTGCCCGGTATCATGGGTTTGCCTTTGCGCTCTTCCCTGTGTTGTAACTTGGCGGCTTTCTTGATCAGATTCTGGAAATTCGGGCACTCCAGTTGGTTTTCTTCGGGGCAGTTGGCCACATGCCGGAGGCCGTCACGCATGGCCTCCAGCCGATGTATGGTCTTATCCAATACGTCTGCCTTGCTCAGTAGCTGTTCCCGGTCGATATCGGGTTTGCCGCTATAGGTGAACATGGTTCCCAACTCGTCCAGTGAAAAACCGGCGTAGCGGCCCAGAGAGATCAACGAGAGTTGTTCCACAACACTGGCCGGAAATACCCTGGTGATACCGCGCCTGCGGATGGACTTGATCAGGCCCTTTTCCTCATAATAACGCAGTGTTGAAGCAGGCAGCCCCGAGCGTTTCGATACCTCGCGGATATCCATTTCCTGCGGACCTTTCATCGATATTGACCTCAAGTTGACTTGAAGTTGTATCCTAGTTTTCCCCGCAGTCATTAGCAAGGTGAATTTACAATTGATGTCTGCTGTTAAGAAGTTGCTCAAAACCCCCGGTGACGCTACATTAAGGGCGCCTTCCACAGGCGGTATTCTCACGGCATTGTGCCTGGCAACCCTGCTCAATGCCTTGGCAGTCAGCAGTGTCAATATTGCTCTGCCTGAGCTGGTGGCCAGTCTCGGGACTACTTATGGCCGGGCCCAGTGGATTATTATTGCCTTTGTGATGTTGCTTACGGCAACCCTGGCCATTGCCGGGCAGGCCAGTGACCGGATCGGGCGAAAGAATATTTTTGTCCATGGAATGGCAATTTTTACCCTGTCCACGCTCCTCTGTGCAATATCGACCCATATCTGGATGCTGGTATTCTTTCGGGCCCTGCAGGGCATTGGAGCGGCGATGTTTGTCGCCGTCTCCATGGCGATTGCCAGTGACACTTTTTCCAAATCCCGGGTGGGCATGGCGGTAGGCCTGCTGGGCAGTGTATCGGCGGTTGGCACAGGTATGGGGCCTATACTGGGTGGGTTTTTGCTGGAAGTCGCCAATTGGCAGGCGGTGTTTCTGGTAAAGGTGCCGCTGGGGATTGCCATTTACGGGCTGGCAAAAAGATATCTGCCCGCTGATTCAGGCGTAAAGCCTGGAAAAACCACGATGGGCCTCTGTAATATCCTGTCGATCATCAGCATCTTTTCTGCGATTTTTTTCTATACCCTGTCGATAAAACCCCTGAATGACAGCTATGGTGCGGTGAATATACTCGCGATAGTGATCTCCGGGCTCTCTCTGGTGGCCCTGTTATTCGCAAAGCGCCGACTCTCCCGCAAAACATCTTCCCCCTGCCCCAGGCTGGGTAGTCACGAGCTTTATACCAACCTGGCCAGCAATGGGCTTGTTGGCGCCTCGGTCATGAGTTCTCTGGTTGTCGGTCCTTTTTATTTGACTCTGGCTTTGGGTCTCAATTTTTCTCAGGCGGGTTTAGTGATGTCCGTGGGATCTTTTGCCGTGGCTATATGCTCGAATATCGCGGGGCGCCTGGTGGATCGATTCAAGTCCCGAGGCGTGGTTCTTATGGGTCTCGGTTTTCTGGCACTCGGGGCTTTGGGAATGACACGCTTGGATGCCAGTGAGGGTGTGCTGGGCTACTTGGCCTGTTCAATCGCCATGGCAATCGGTTACGGCACTTACCTGTCTTCAAACAATACTTTCACAATGAACAGTGCCGCTGAAGAAGTACGCGGGAGTGTTTCCGGCCTGTTAAATCTGTCCAGAAACCTGGGTCTGCTCACCGGCGCTTCCCTGATGAGTGTGGTGTTTGCCGGAGCTTCACAACTGTCTTATATGCATACTGCCGATACAGATCTGGTCGTGGCCGGACTGCATAAAGTGTATGGTCTGACACTGTTATTACTGGTGACTGCACTGATTGCCCAGGCGGTGGTTATCCTTTTCGGGCGTAATAAAAAATGGGTTGGTTGAGTCTGCCCGCAGTGGTGCCTGCCTCTCTTATAATAATAAGCGTCCGATCGCCAATCATTCCTTTCTGGGCCGCTATAGGTTCTGCCGGGGGCTGTTAATCCCCGCTGCACAGGCAGGCAAAAAAATCTGGACCAATTCTATTGACCTCAAGTGAACTTTAAGTTGTATCTTATTATTCCTGAGGCGGTAGAAGCCTGGTAGCACCAAAGGGTGGTATTCGGGTTGCCGCGGGGTCAGATGTCCTGGCTCCGACGCAATCGCCTGTTTGAGTGTTGATACAGTAGGAGAAAGACGATGTCAGAAAATGCCCTCGATAGAGGTATTGCAGATTTATGTAAATCCTGGACCGGGTTGAATTCGGATACCATTGTCCAATGTCGAGCCGTGCTCGCGCGGCTGACGGCTAGCCCCCGTTCTGAATCCTGGCTGGCGGAGTTGCACGAGAGAAAGGCACCTACGACTGAACTGTACCGGGACCCGGAGCAGGGATTTATATTACTGGCCCATGTAGAGACACAGGGCCTGTATCGCAACCCGCACAACCACGGTAATGGCTGGGTATTTTATGCGCTGCAACACGGAGTGGTGGAAATGTCTACCTATGGCCAATTCAAGGAGCAGGTCAACGGGGAAGGTCTTGTCAGCCGCGGTGCCTATACCATGAAAGCGGGAGACTGCAGCGCTTTTCTGCCCGGCGATATTCACGATACATTTTGCGTATCCGAGTACTCACTGATGTTTCGCTTGACCAGCTGTGATTTCTCAGAGGAGAAGCGCGCTGGCCGGTTACAACAATTTAAGCCGGTTGGAAGAGCACACGTTTAGGAATTTCCAATCATCACCCCGGCTATCTTATGGGTAGTCGGTTTGACACTGGTAGAAGTCAGTGTCCTTATACAGGTGATTTTTCGATCTAAATTAGGGATGCTCTTATGCAAAAACTGCTTCTTTTGATATTTTTTGTGGCGCTTGGCTCGCCCGTGTGGGCAGGCGAGGTTGAACGATCCCCATTATCGATAGGCGAGGCACTTCGTTTTCCTTCCAAAATACTGGGTGAAGAACGCACTTTAAATATCTATCTGCCGCCCGGTTATCACAAGGATCAAAGCAAGAGGTATCCGGTGATCTATCTCCTGGACGGCTCCATGGAGGAGGATTTTTTACATATAGCGGGTTTGGTACAGTTTGGCTCTTTTTCCTGGATCAATATGTTGCCGGAGAGTATCTTCGTTGGTGTTGGCAATGTGGACCGAAAACGGGACTTTACCTACGCCTCCAATGCGCTCAAGGATCAAAAAGAGTTCCCCTCCTCTGGTGGCTCAAGCAAATTTATAGCATCGCTGATGAAAGAGATGCAGCCGCTTGTACAACGCAATTATAGGGTAAGCGGGGAAACAACCCTGATTGGTCAGTCGCTCGGCGGATTGTTGGCCACAGAGATCCTTGTCAAACACACCAATCTGTTTGATCACTATATTATTGTCAGTCCCAGCCTGTGGTGGGATGGTGAATCCCTGCTTAAGCGGATTCCTGCGAACTGCTGTGCTGCCAAGGCCATTTATGTTGGTGTGGGCAAGGAAGGGGCGGTGATGGAGCGGCTGGCCAGAGAACTGCACGATAAGATAGACCCGAATGGGCAGAGAGAGACGGTGCACTTCGGCTATTTTAAGCAACTCGATCACGGGGATACATTGCACCTGGCGGTTTATGACGCGTTTGGAAAACTATTCTCTAACAAACCCCCTCAAGAGTAACACAGGCAGTTTATAGCTTGTATCCTTGGCGGCAATGGCTGTGGTTTCCAGTACCATTCTCTGGGATGCAGCCATGGTTCTATTGATTTTTTTTGCGGGCTTTAATCAGGCCCTCTTTAATATCCTGCGCATCCAGTGCATGGTATTTCCGTTTGACGGCTTCGATATCTACCCTGGGCTTCGGAAAACGCATGTTGAGCGATTCCATGGCTTCGGTAACGATGGCGGCCACGGCCAGGTTGCGAAACCATTTGTGATTGGCAGGAATAACAAACCAGGGCGCATGGGGTGTGCTGCATTTACCCAGTGCATCCTCAAAGGCCTGTGTGTAGCTATCCCAGTAAGCGGCTTCTGTGTAGTCACTTTCACTGATTTTCCAGTGCTTTGTGGGGTCATCAATGCGCTGCTTAAATCGTTTCAACTGCTCATCGGCATCAATGTGCAGGAAAAATTTTAAAATCAGGGTCTGGTGGTCGGATAGGAGCTTTTCAAAGTGGTTGATATGGCCATATCGCTTTGACCAGACACTTTCGGGCACCATGCGGTGTACTCTTTGAATGAGCACGTCTTCATAGTGGGAGCGATTGAAAATGGCAATGTGTCCACGGGCTGGAGCAACCTTGTGGCAGCGCCACAGAAAATCATGGGCCAGTTCCTCCTGTGAGGGCTGTTTGAAACTGGTAACCGTACAGCCCTGAGGATTCATTGCCCCCAAGACATGGTTGATGGTGCCATCCTTGCCGGCAGCGTCCCGCCCCTGAAGGCATATCAGCAGAGCGCGTTTGCCCTCAGCATACATGAGATACTGCAGAGCGCGAATTCTTTCATCCAGCTTTTGGATGACTGGCATGGCCTTTTCACGATCACTGTAGCAGTCTGTAAAACCGGGATCGATTTTATCCAGCTTAACCCTGCTACCGGGTTTTACCTGAAAGGATTCAAAGCAGTTCATACCGTTTCTCTTTTGATGAGCAGCCTGGATAAGGCACTGGGTGAGTGGCTAAATATCTCGGAGGTGCCGGTAAATCGCTTTTTTTACCAGATCCAGAACGAACATCCACGCAATCATATAGAGCCATACCAGCCCGATCACTGTCCATGGGATCGCTGCTACCAGCCAGCCAAAGCCACACATCAATACAGTGAGGGCCTGGGTACCCACTATGGCCACAAGTAATTTTACAGCGGGCAATGGTTTTGCAAAAAAGGCAGCACGGGAGCGAACAATGAATAGCAGCAAATGTCCACCGGCTACAATCTGCAAAAAAAGCACAGTTTGGACTTGCGCTTTATTGAGTGAAATCCAGGATTGCCAGTGACTGTTCTGTAACCACTCCATACCGATCAATAAAAGCCCCAGGGTTTGTGCAATGGAAAACAAACCGATAATAGTTGCGCCAAGCAATAAATGGTGCATATTCCAGTGCACCGGGTTTTTGGGCAGTAAGGTGTTGTCGTAGGCAATGGTCATAATGGGAATATCGTCCAGCAGGGCCACCAGCACAATCATGATCGGGGTCAGTGGGGGAAAGCCGAAGAGAATTGTGGCAAAAACCACAATCACCATAATATCCAGGGTCATGGATACACGAAACAGCACATAATTGATAATGCGTTCAAAAATTTTTCGGGCCTCGTCGATGGCATCGATCACTGTAGAGAGGCCCGGGGCAGTCAGGATAATGGCCGCGGCGGCTCGGGCTGCGTCCGTGGCGCCACTCACGGCAATGCCGCAGTCGGCCTGTTTTAGGGCGGGTGCGTCATTGACGCCGTCTCCTGTCATGGCCACCTGGTGACCGCGCCCCTGCAGTGCTTTGACAATGGCGTATTTATGTTCGGGGAACACCCTGCCAAAACCATCGGCACGCTCCACACAGTCGACCACCCGCTTTGGCAGGTGATCCATATTTTTTGTATGGTCGAAAACCTCTCCGGCGGCGAGAATGTTTTGACCAATCCCCACTTGCGCAGCGATTTCTTTGCCGATGGCAACATCGTCGCCAGTGATCATTTTTACCTGCAGGCCGTGACTCCGGGCGCGGCTGATGGTTTGTTTCGAGTCATCCCGCGGGGGGTCTTCCAGGGGCAGAATGCCCAGGAAAGACCAGTGTTCGCCATCGTTGCTGCTTGCCACTGCCAGCGCGCGCAGGCCGCGGGCAGCCAGCTTCTGGACACAGGCCGAAGCCCTCCCGGCCCTGTTGCCACTGAGCTTACACAGCGTTATTACGGCCTGGGGCGCGCCCTTACAAAAGAACCGGCTGTTCCCCTTTGGATCAGTGACCCGGGCTTGAGCGTATTTTGTCACTGGGTCGAAGGGCGTGAATTCCTGCAACCGATAGTTGCTGAGCGGGCGCTTGTCCACAAGACCGGCGATAATGGCCCGGTCTATCGGGTCGGTGGAACCGGCTTCGGAGGCCATGGCTGCAGCGAGGATCAGGGAGGCCTCGTCTTTTGCGGCAAATAGCTGGGGGCTGTGCAGGCTCAGTTGGTTTTTTGTCAGTGTACCGGTTTTATCAGTGCACAGTATGTCTACCCCGGCCAATTCTTCAATGGACTCCAGGCGCGAGACGATGGCTTTCTTGCGCGACAGTGCCAGGGCGCCCAGGGCGTTGGTGACGGTAATAACCGAGGGCATGGCCACGGGTATGGAGGCGATCAGCAGTACCAGCACCGTACGCAGGATATTGACAAGGTCAGACCAGCGCCAGTCCGCTGCCAACACAACATCCCGGTACAGTAGGGTACCCACCAGCAGAAGGGCCAGTAGCAGGCACAATACAATCAGGAAGTCGCCAATGCGGGTGACGGCTTTTTGCGAATGGGAAATGCCCCGGCCGGCACTGGCGACCAGCTTGGCGGTGCGGCCAAAAAAAGTATTCGCGCCGGTGCCGATGGCAACCGCGACCATTTCCCCGCGCTTGGCAATACTGCTGGAGTAGCCTATATCCCCCACTGTCTTGTCTACCGGCAAAGACTCCCCGGTGAGAGCGGCCTGATCAATACTGATGGACTTGCCGCTGATAAAACGCACATCGGCAGGTACGATCTGTCCCAGCTTGATACGCAGAATATCGCCGGGCACCACGGCGGAGGCGGGCAGGGTTTTGTATTCCCCATCACGTAAAATCTCAGCCTCTGGTGCCATGCTGGCTTTCAGGGCGGCGAGGGCGCTGGAGGCTTTATATTCCTGCCAAAAGCCTACCGCCGCATTGTAGAGTAACAGTGCCACAATAATGGCGAAGTCCGGCCAATGACCGATAAGGGCAGACAGTGCAGCGGCGGCCTCAATCATCCAGGGGATGGGTCCCCAGAAAAAACGCAGTAACCTTAAAAGGGCGCTCTTTTCTTTTTCCCGGATTGCATTGGGCCCGTATCGCTTGAGTCTCGCCTCTGCTTCAGATTGCACCAGCCCTTCGGGGGAGGTATTGAGTGCGGTGAAAACGACGTCAGGTGCCGCTGTCTGCAAGTCCACCCGGGTACCGCCAGATAGAGCGGCGGTGGCTTTGCTGTGGTTGTGAGCGGAGCCCGGTTGAGGCACGTGTAGATTCCCGCTGGTGGCCAGGTCTGTGGTGATCGGCAGTAATGACCTACCGGTTGAACGTCGCTACTTCAAGGCTTAAATCTAGCAGTTTGCGCCAGGCGGAATGTTGTAAATCATGCCGACAAAATTGTGCCTAAGCTTATCCGGATACCCAACAGAGATACCGCCCACACGCCTTGAGGCAGCGCTGCGGGCATAAAAAGGCTGGCACTGGACCGGCGAGAAGGCAGACGTCGAGAGGATAAGATGACGTTGCAGAGAGAGAAGAATAAACACGCAATATCAGGGAACCCCGGTATTGCTTGTGTAGATAGAAAAGGCTGCCGCAGTGTGTTGCCGGTTGGTCCAACACCTATGGGCTTTCAGTTCCGGTTTCCCCGCGCAGAACACAGGCTCCGGCGGGCATCAGGGTCAGGACATTTGCGCTGCAGGCATTGCGAAATAGGCTCGGGGTAATATCTTCAGCGTTGGCAAATGCCGCTGGCAGCGTATAGTTCTCGGGGGTTGTTCCCAGGTTCAGGGCCACCAGGTACGCCTCGTGCGCCGTGCGCCGCAAAAATACCAGCAGCTCGTTGCCGGTAGGCACCACTTCCTGCGCTGCCGTGGCCAGGGATTGCGGCAATTGACGGTGCCATTGGATCAGGGTGCGGAATTGGTTGAGCATGGAGTGCTGGTTGTCCTCCTGCTGACTGATGGCGCGCAGGCGATGCTCCTTGGGGATCGGCAGCCAGGGCTTGCGGGTGGAAAAGCCGGCATATGGGTCGCCCCCGTCTACCCAGGGCATGGGAGTGCGGCATCCGTCACGCCCCTTGAATTCCGGCCACAGGTTGATGCCGTAGGGGTCCACCAGGTCTTCAAAGGCGATATCCACCTCTGAGAGGCCCAGCTCTTCGCCCTGGTACAGGCACACACTACCGCGCAGTGTCAATTGCAAGAGCAAAAACAACGATGCCCGCGCTTGGGCCAGTTCGCCGCTCAGGCCCCGATTCCAGCGGGAAATGGAGCGGGGTACATCGTGATTGCCAACAGACCAGCAGGGCCAGCCCTTTTCGATGACCTCGCGGTTATTCTCGAGGGTGTCGCGCAGGAACTGGGCGCTGCAGTCTTCGCTCAGCAGATCGAAGGAATAGGCCATATTCAGGCGATTGTGCGTGGTGTATTCCGCCATGATTCTTTGTGTGTTGTCATCCCCCACTTCACCCATGGTCACGGTTCCGGGGTATTGATCCATCAACTGGCGTATGCGCTGCAGGAACTGCCGATTTTCCGGTTGGGATTTGTCGTTTATGTGCCATTGGTAATCGTAGTGATTGACAGGGGGGAGGCCCTGCTCGTCGAGTTTGAGGGGGCGCGCAGGATTGTCGTCGAGGGCCTGTTGGTGGAAGATAAAATTCACTGCGTCCAGGCGGAATCCGTCCACACCGCGATCCAGCCAGAATTGCATATCGGCGAGCAGTTGCGCCTGTACTTCGCGGTTATGCACATTCAGATCAGGTTGCGCTTTGAGAAAATTGGCCAGGTAGTATTGGCGGCGGCGGGTGCACCAGTGCCAGGAGCCGCCGCCGAATACGGAGACCCAGTTATTGGGCGGGTTGCCGTCTGGTTTCGGGTCCGCCCATACATACCAGTCGGCCCTGGAATTGTCGCGGCTGGAACGGCTCTCCCGAAACCAGGGGTGCTGATCCGAGGTGTGGCTCAGGATCTGGTCGATAATGATTTTCAGGCCACGCTGGTGCGCTGCATCGATCAGTTGGTCAAAATCCCCCAGACTGCCGAAGATCGGGTCCACATCGCGGTAATTTGCCACATCATAGCCAAAATCCACCATGGGGGACGGAAAAAAGGGAGAGATCCAGATGGCATCCACACCGAGGGATTTCACGTAATCCAGTTTTTGCGTGATACCCGGGATATCGCCGATACCATCGCCATTGGTGTCGCAAAAGCTGCGTGGATATATCTGGTAAATAACACTGTTGCGCCACCATTCGGTGCTGTTGCCGGCCATCGATTACTGCCCTGTTGCATTATTCGGAGTGTGGGACTGGCCCACCCTGATAAGGATGGCATGAGTATGGGGGAGTGAACCGCGAGCTTCCTCCTCCCCATGCAGGGGGGATATGCACCAGCGGAGCCTTATTGTGACAGGGCTGAAATATGTGC
The DNA here is from genome assembly GCF_030731025.1 of Microbulbifer sp. 2205BS26-8. Lineage (NCBI taxonomy): Bacteria > Pseudomonadati > Pseudomonadota > Gammaproteobacteria > Cellvibrionales > Microbulbiferaceae > Microbulbifer > Microbulbifer sp. 2205BS26-8. The sequence goes on from NZ_JAVAMR010000004.1 coordinate 36,987, forward strand.
AAGAGTTGTAGGCAGTTGGTGGACTCAGTTCGAATAAGGGTGGCGCGGACTTTGCTTGGGGCAGTATATTACCCATTGGGTCGGATCAAGGGTAAGGGCGCAAGGTGGTTTTGATGCCACCTCAACAACAAGAATAAGAAGAGGCAAACATGGCCGAAATTGTGGTCCTGGCCGCCGCCGGCATGGGGGCCGTCCACAGGGACTTTGCAAAGCCGCTTTTCTCCGCTGTACAGAGTGCGCTGGGTAATGACTGGTCGCGCTTGCACTGCGATTCACTGCCCGGTTTGGAGGCGTTTCACAGCAATATTGAACGGGTGTTCGAAGGCATGCAAAAGCGCGATTTGGATGGTCTGCGTGCCCGCAAATTTCTGCTCTACGGCATGGCCCAGAGCGCGGCGCAGCTGGAAGATATCCGGCAGCGCGAGGGCATGTACGAGCGCGGTCAGGGCGCGATTTATAGCGCACTGCAACGGGCTGCCGCTGTCGCCGGAGACGGGGCTCCGGTGGTACTTTTGAGCCACTCGGTGGGATGTATCACGCTTTCCAACTATCTGTGGGATGCGCAGCGTTCCAGTGTGAACCATGGTATCTGGCGCGATGGAGGCCCCGGCGGTGTGCGCAGAGGCTCTTCCCGCGAGCGCTTTTTACGCCTGAAGACACTCAGTCACTGGTATACCCTGGGGGCTACCAATCCCCTGTGGTGTGCGGGCAAAGCGCGCGAGCAGATTCAGGCAGTGACGTCCAATTCCCGCGGCTACCTCTTTCGCTGGAAGAATTTCTACCATCCGGACGATCTGTTTGGCTGGCCTCTGAAGCCCCTGAGCCCCACCTACAAACAGGCGGTGTACCGGGATTATGAAACCAGCCCGCTCAGTGATCACCGTGCCATCGGGGCGGGCCCCCAGGTGCTGCCACCAGAGGATTACTGGTGTAACGAGCGGGTGTGGGAACAGTTGATCGGGGATCTGCGCACACTGCTCAAGAGTGGTCGCCAGGGAGCTTTGGTGCGCAGGGAGCGATCCAGCGAGGCACTCGCGGTATAATTCGGGGCATCTGTAACAGCTCCCCAAAAGGTTGGGCTTTGTCTATGTCGCTGCAATTTCATTCGATACCGGTTACCCCCTTCCAGCAAAACTGTACACTGCTCTGGTGTGAAGACAGCAAGCGCGCTGCGGTGGTGGACCCCGGTGGTGATCTCGACAAGATCTGTGCTTTCGTGCACAAGCGCGGTCTGAGCTTGGAGAAAATCCTCCTGACTCACGGTCATCTGGACCATGTGGGTGGCACGGCGGCCCTGTCCAGGCAACTTCAGCTGCCCATTGAAGGGCCGCACAGGGGGGACCAGTTCTGGATTGAGCAGCTGCCGATGCAAGCGCAGATGTTCAATTTCCCCCCGGTGGAGGTGTTTACCCCGGATCGCTGGCTGGCGCAGGGCGATATAGTGGAGGTCGGTGACCAGCAGCTGGAAGTGTTGCACTGCCCCGGTCACACTCCCGGCCATGTGGTGTTTTTCCACCGCCCCAGTCAGCTGGCTCTGGTCGGTGATGTGTTGTTTGCCGGTTCCATTGGGCGCACCGATTTTCCCCAGGGTGACCACGATACTCTGATTCGCTCGATTACCGAACGCCTCTGGCCCCTGGGTGACGGAGTGCGCTTTGTACCTGGCCACGGCCCCATGTCCACCTTCGGACAGGAGCGCCGGACCAACCCGTTTGTTGCCGACAAGCGCTTCGGCTGATTGGCGGCACTGGGAGAACAATAATCACCGACGGAGGTCGGCCATGTCTACCAAATTGTGTGTATCCCTGTTGTTGGTCACCTGTGTTGTAAATGGTTGTGCAGTGATATCCGAACAGGACTGCCAGGCCGGGCTCTGGTATGAGCGCGGGATGCAGGACGGCGCCCGAGGGCGCGCCCAGTCGCTGGTGTACGAGATCGCGCGGGAATGCCAGAGCTATGGGATACACGCGGACAGCGAAGCCTGGTTGCGCGGGCACGAGGAGGGGGTGGAGCAGTTCTGTACCGCGGAGAACGGGTTTTATCAGGGGCGCCGGGGCCATCGGTATGCGGGTGTGTGTATCGGCCCCACCGCCGATGTGTTTCTGGACAATTACCAGCGCGGCCTCGCTGAGTATCGTGTGGAGCAGCGGCATCGCAAGCTGCACTGGCGCCGCGATCAGCTGGTGCGGGAGCTGCACCTGGTGCACCGTGCCCTCGAGAGTGCGGACAGCGACAGGCAGCGGCGTGTCCTGTATTTTCAGCGCAGCCGGTTGACATGGGCGTTGCGTTCCCTGGATACGGAATTACACCGTTATGGACTTTTTGGACCCGGTGATATCACACCCGGTTTTTATCCCCCCGTTTTCTTTTCGTCCGGACTGTTTTACTGGTGAATGCCGGGGGTACACTGGGTGTCGAATTACCGCAGTTCGCGGTCAAGGATTTTTCAAGAGCGTTATTTTGATGGCAATTTGGCAGAGTAAACCCACACTGGAAGCGTTAAACCAAGGGATTGCATCCTGTATGCCCGGCTATCTCGGCATGCAGATCACAGAAATCGGTGATGACTATCTCGAGGGCAGGCTGCCGGTGGATCATCGCACGCGCCAGCCGTTTGGCATTTTACACGGTGGCGCCAGTGTCGTGCTGGCGGAAACCCTGGGTTCAGTGGGGGCCAACCTGCTTGTGGATACCGCGCGGTTTTACTGCGTTGGCCAGGAGATTAATGCCAACCACCTGCGCCCAGTACCGGACGGGGAGGTTACCGGTCGTGCAAGGCCGGTGCATTTGGGTCGTACCAGTCAGGTCTGGGAAATCCTGCTTCATGCGCCCAATGGCAAGCTAAGCTGTATTTCGCGTCTCACTATCGCCGTGGTCGCCCGTGGCGACCGCTAGACCCTGCACAGCCCTGCGGGAGTGGCGGCGGTGACCAGGGCAAAGGAATTTCTGTTTGAGGATATTCCCTACCGCCTGGTGCGTTCCCCGCGGCGCAAACGGCTGGGACTGGTGCTGGCAGAGTCCGGCGTGGAGGTACGCATTCCCCAGCGCTGTGCCGCGTGCCATGGACACCAGTTCCTGCAGGATAATGTCCAGTGGGTGCGCACCCAGTTGCTCGCTGCCAATCAGCGCGCAGCGCAAGTTCCAGAATATACGTACGCTTTTGGCAGGTGCTTTCCCTGGTTGGGCAGATCCCTGCCCCTGGAGCGGGCGGCGAGTGTCCAAAGCACCGGTATCGGGGCGGAATCCATCCGCCTTTACACCCGCAAGCATGCGCCAGACCCGGATCGGCTTCGGATGGCCCTGCAGCGCCTGTACCAGCGAGAGGCGCTGGACCTGTTGGCAGACAAGTCCCGGTGTCTGGCAGATCAACTGAAATTGTCGTTTTCCTCGGTGCGGGTGCGCCGTACCAGAAGCAAATGGGGACATTGTAGTATCCGCGGCGAACTGCAATACAACTGGCTGGTGTGCCTGGCACCGGAGCCTGTGGTGGACTATCTGGTGGCTCACGAGGTGTGTCACTTGTACCACCACAACCACAGTCGCGCTTTCTGGCAACTGGTGCAGAGTGTTTGTCCGCGCTTCAAAGTGTTGCGCCGCTGGCTGCGAGACAACGGCCACCGTCTCACGGTATAGGCACTTCCGGTTATCTCTGAGTCATTGGTTACAGGCTTCAGGACTGGTATGACGACGGAAAATTCTACAGAACCACTGCCCGATTGCACTTTGGTGACCCGCAAAACTCACGTAGACTGCGGGTAGATCCACGCAGTGAAGATGCTATGCAAAACGAACCCTTAAGCGACAATTTTGACGATAACTGTTCGCGTTTTTTGCCTGAGGCCGCCGACCAGGGTTGTGTCTGGGCACTGCGTGGGGAAGAGGGGTTTGCCCTGTGTGAGTCGATGAAGCGCCCGCAGACCGGAGTCATTCCCTTTTGGTCGCAACGGGTGTTTGCCGAAGTGCACTGTGCGGATGACTGGGCCGGTTATGAGGCAGTCGCTATTGACCTGGAGGAATTTATCGACGACTGGCTCACCGGTATGCATGAGGATGTGTTGTTGGTGGGCCTGAATTGGAACGGCGAGTTGGAGGGGGTGGAGCTGGAACCGCTCGACCTGCTTGAGCAATTGGAGCGAGCGCTGTAGTAAGTTGTGCCAGAGCACCCCGCCGCTGGATAAAAATCACTTGATAGGGGGTCTCAGATGGGGCAGATTCTCGGCCTGCACACAGTGATCTATGGTGTCACGGATCTTGCCGAGGCCAGGGCCTGGTACACGCAATTGCTGGGGCAGAAACCCACTGTTGATAGCGATGGCTATGTAGGGTTTCGTGTCGGTGATTGTGAGCTGGGCCTGAATCCGGACGCGCGCAGTGCAATCAGCCGCGCAGATGGCGTTATCGCCTACTGGACAGTTGAGGATGTAGCTGCGCAGGTTGAGCATCTCGGTGCCATGGGTGCGCGGCAGCACAGCGAAGTGGTGGAGGTCGGTAAGGGCGTGCTGATGGCGAGTTTTCTGGATCCCTTTGGCAATATTGTTGGTTTGATTGAGCAGCCGCGGACACAGCCGGAGGTGTCGGACCAGTAAATGGAGCAACCCCTTGAACAAACCGCCAGTATCCAGCTTTCGCACTTCCGACCAGTGTTTTGCCGCGGAGAGCCTCGCGCAAATCGGGCGCGGCTACGTGGTCCCAGACAGGGTCGCCCTGATTACTGGTTGTTCCAGTGGTATCGGTCGCGAACTCGCCCTGGCGCTGCATCGCCGCGGCACGATTGTGATTGCCACCGCGCGGCGGCCTGAGAGTCTGCAGGAGCTGGCGGATATGGGCATTGCTACCGAGGCGTTGAATGTCAATTCCCAGGCAGATATCAATCGTGTGGTTTACGCACTCAAGACGGCCTACGGACGCCTGGATATATTGATCAACAACGCCGGTTACGGCCAGATGGGTCCTTTGCTTGAACTGGATACCCGTTCCCTGGAAAACCAGTTTCGCACCAATGTCTTTGCACCGCTCGCGCTGGCGCGTGCCTGTGTGCCGCTGATGCGTACCGGGCGCGGTGGTATTGTGTGTAATATCGGCTCGGTTTCGGGCGTGTTGGCAACCCCGTTTTCCGGTGCCTATTGTGCCTCCAAAGCGGCTCTGCACTCCCTGACAGACGTGCTTCGCCTTGAGTTGAAACCCTTTGGTATCCACGTTATGACGGTCCAACCGGGGGCCATTGTTTCGGAGTTTGGCCGCCATGCGGAAGTGTCACTGCGGGGCCTGCTGCTTCCGGATTCCCTGTATAAACGCGAGGAGGAGGTAGTGCGGGCCCGCGCCCAGGAATCGCAAAAGAATGCGACTTTGGCCAGCGCTCTCGCGCGCAGGCTGGTGCGTGAACTGTTGCGCAAACGCCCGCGTACACTGGTGCGCATCGGTAACAGAAGCAGTCTGCTACCCTGGATGGCACGCTGGTTGCCCCGCAGTCTGCGGGACCGCATATTACTGCGGCGCTTTCGGTTACACCGGTTGTCACACAGAGCCTAAGGCTGTTCTTTTTTGTTTGGCAATGTCGCCGCCAATACGCCTTTGAGCGAGGCAATCTGAAGCCTTATTTGCCCAATGAGGCCCCTGATTTGGCCAACCAGGTGTTCACTTCTGCACGCGTGCCACGGAACAGGGGGGCACTTTCGCGCTTTTTCATCAGGTAGTCGTATTGGCCATCGTAGTATTCTTTTAGCAGTGCCACGACCAGAGGAACATAGGCCTCGCTACAGCCACTCTGCGCAAGGGCGCAGTTGGCCTCGGCCAACTGCGCATCCAGCTGCTGGTAACGAAGTCCACCCAGGCGCTTGCGGAGTTTGCCGAGACTGCTGCGCAGGGCTTCTCCCAGGGCAGCCGCTGCGGCGGTTCCTGTACCACCGAAGTGCGGCAGAGCTTCCTGAACATAGTCACGCACAATCCGTTTGGCACGGATTCCCACTGGCTCCTCCACTAGCACCCATGGCGCCCCCTTCATGGCATTTTGTAACACCGGCGGCAGAGCGCAGCACCCGATCAGGCGGCTTTCATCCTCTATAAGGACCGCCCCGGGATTTTGTGCCAGCTTGAGCAAATCGATGCTGATCCGGTTTTCAAACTCAACTTGTACAGGCTGTTTGTGGCCGGTGCCACCGAAGCTGGAACCGCGGTGTCGGGCAATGGCTTCCAGGTCCAGGGCGCGGTCGGCATTTTGTATCAGCTCGGTCTTGCCACTGCCGGTGTGGCCGGCGATAACGATAATGGGCAGCCGCTTACTCTGATTTTCAAGCTCAGCAAGCAGATAATTGCGCATGGCCTTGTAGCCGCCTTCCACCAATGGGTAGTGAATACCCTCTGCGCGCAATAGATCCTGAGTGGTGCGCGAGCGCAGCCCGCCGCGAAAACAGTAGAGGTAGCCATGGGGGTGCCGCTGAACAAAATTACCCCACCGGGCCAGATGCGCCTGTACTACCTCCCGAGTGGCCAGTTGCCAGCCCAGATCGATGGCGGCCTGCTGTCCGTTACGGTTGTACTCAATGCCGATCAGCTCGCGCTGGCGGTTGTCCAACAGGGGGTGGTTTTCCGCACAGGGAAAGGCGCCACGCGCGAATTCCACCGGCGCGCGGACATCGAGTAATGGAACATCGTTGAGGAAAAGACATTTGTAGTGCGCGGTGTTCTGCCGCAAAAGGATTCTCCCAATGGGTCTGCTGGGTATACAGGAATACAGCTCCCCTATGGGGACCTGCCCGGAGCACTATTATCAACCCAGCGATCCAACAGGTCACGCAATACGGCTTTACATGCCGGGCCAAGAGTCGAGGTTATTCGATGATTTCCCCCCACTTGTGGCCTCCAGTGCTGGCGAGTGCTTGAGAGGTCATGCAGTCCTGGTTCGGGGATGAAGACCCTTCAGGCCTCAGGCAGTGCCCTGGAGACACTGTTGCAAATGCCGATGGCCTTTTACACGTGCATCCGGTAACGCCAATTGTTCTGGCGTAAAACAGCTCTCCTTGGGTTTTTTCCAGTGTACTCTGATATGGTTACCGGGGGATATTATCCGGCTGCCGTTCGCGGGACATCCCAATCCATGACGCTTGACCAGTTGTTGATCCTCAGCATCCTTGCGGTGACCGTTGCACTGTTTATCCGTGGTCCGTGGCGACACGACATGGTGGCATTGGCAGCGCTGCTGGCCTGTGTGTTTACCGGCCTGATTCCCCCGCAAAAAGCCTTCAGCGGTTTTGGTCACCCCGCTGTAGTCACTGTGGCCTGCGCACTGATTTTAAGCCGCGGCCTGCAAAATACCGGGGCCATGGATGCTCTGGCACAACGGGTGGTGCCAAGGAGCGGTAACACCACTGTGGCGATGTTGCTGCTCACGAGTCTCGGTGCATTTTTGTCCGGATTTATGAGCAATGTGGGTGCACTGGCGCTGTTGATGCCCGTAGCTGCGGAAATGGCAGAAAAGCAAAAGCTGGCGCCGGGTAAAATATTGATGCCACTGTCATTTGCCACCATTTTGGGTGGTATGACCACATTGATCGGCACGCCACCGAACCTGATGGTAGCGGGTTTTCGCGCGAATGCCGGCGCTGGCAGCTACGGTATGTTTGATTTCACCCCGGTGGGACTGGTAGTGGCCCTGGTGGGTGTGGCATTTATCGGCCTGGTTGGCTGGCGCCTGGTGCCGGCGCGTGGCCAGGCCGGTGCAACCAGTTTTGATACCGGCACCTACCTGACCGAGGCACTGGTGGGGAGGAAAAGTGCCGCCGCCGGCAGGACCCTGGGTGAGATTGGCAGGATGCTTGGTGCCGAGGATGCCCAGGTAGTTGGCATTGTACACAACGATGCCCGTATATCACCGGCCGCGCCCTGGCACCGGGTACTGAGCGGGGATATTTTGCTGATTGAGGCGGAGCCTGAATCTCTCGCCACCTGTTTGTCCAGCCTGGGTCTGAAAATGACAGGGGAGCCGGACAGTGAAAGGGAGGTCGGGGACAATCAACCGCGGCAAGGGGAAAGCTCACCTGCGGGCAATGTACGGGAAAAAGGCGGAGGCAAAAGAAAATACGCCTACCACAATGAAGAGATGCAGTTGTGCGAACTGGTTGTGATGCCCGACTCTCCCCTGGTGGGTCGCGCCATCCAGTTTCTACACCTTCCCGCTCGCTATCAGATGCACCTGCTGGCATTGTCACGCCGGGGGCGCCGCTCTGTGCGCAGGGTGCACTCCACGCCGCTGCTGGCGGGAGATGCACTGCTGATGCTGGGAGCCGAAGACAATCTGATCAGCTTTGCCCGGGAGCAGAGCTGTGTCCCCCTGGCGCAGAGAGATATCAGCATCCCAAACAAGGAAAAAGCCGCCATTGCACTGATTGCCATGGCACTGGCGGTGGCTGGCGCCGCCTTTGGCCTGATTCCTGCGGCCATCTCGTTTGCGACCTGTGTGCTGGCCTTTATGGCCCTGAAGGTCGTGCCTCTGCGCAATATCTACGGAGCCCTGGATGGTTCGGTGATCGTTCTGTTGGGTACCCTGATCGCCGTGGCAGAGGTGATGGAGTCCACCGGTGCGGCAGACCTCATCGCTGAAGTGTTGCTGAATAATCTGGCCCAGGGCAGCGCGGTGCTGGCGCTGGCGCTGATTCTGATTATTACCATGACATTGTCGGACTTTATGAACAATGTAGCTACTGCAGCGATGATGTGTTCCATAGCCCTCAGCACCGCAGAACAACTGTTGGTGAATCCGGACAGTTTTCTGATGGCGGTGGCCATTGGCGCTTCCTGTGCTTTTCTCACCCCGGTGGGGCACCAGAACAACACCCTGATCCTGGGGCCGGGTGGCTTTGATTTCGGCGATTACTGGCGGATGGGATTGCCACTGGAGATACTGGTAGTGGCAGTCGGCATTCCCATGCTGCTGTGGATCTGGCCCCTGTGAGCCACCGGCTACTGTGGGGCAGGCCCGGTGGTCAGGGGCTGGATTCAGGCAATGGAGTCATCCACCGGCTGGGCAAGCTCCGCCAGATACTTGCTGCAAAAACGCAGCACATCAGTCACTGTGACAATGCCCACCAGCTCTCCCTCGCGCATTACCAGCACTGAACCGATACCCGTATCGGCCATTGCCAGCAGGATCTTGTCCAGGGGATCGCGGATATCTGCAACAAAAGGTCTTCGTGCACAGAGGTCGTGCACGTAGAGCTGTTGCTCCTCCAGGCGGTGCCCGGGGGCGTGGGCCCTTTCGATATCCCCTTTCGAGATGACGGTTTCCAGTTCCCCCGATCGGGTTACCGGCAAGTGGCGCACCCCGTGTTCTTCCATCATGGCCACGGCCTCCTCGACCGTGGCCTCCATATCGATATGGTGGGGAAAAGGAGTCATCAGTGCTGCCAGAGTGGGCATATGGTGGGAATGGCGGGGGCTTGACATGGTTAAGAGTGATTATCCAATTGTTTTTGGCAATAAGTGCTTGGAATGGCAAAAGTCGGATTGATTATTTGCAATTGGTGACTGCTGCTACAATATAGCCAATACAAGCTCGGATGAATATCCTTTATTAAAGGAGATAAGCCCGCCTTTGTTACTTTTCAGTGCTCATAGGGAAGAAGATTGGTATTATATTCAGTGAATGGATGGTAAAGAGTTGATATTTGCCAGCAAAACATTATCATTCGCGGCCCTGGCCGCAAACTACAGTTATCGCCAGCGATTCGGCCATGTTGACGGAATTCGGTTGGTTTTTAATATTGGTTCAGCACAACTAGGTGTCGGCGGGCGTTTTTGCAATACTGACAATGCAGCTTGATTACATTGGTATTTCAAGGGCGGTTATTCATTGTCCACCGGATGTCGGATATATCTAGCGTTGTGGTATCTGATTTTGGTTTGGGCTGCTGTGCAGGTTGCCGAAAATAATACCGCTATATCGCCTCTAGCCTATCTGCAGTGTTGTTGAATGACTTTTATATTCCGGATATCCGGAATCCGATTCAGTGTCGTTTAACGACACAGAAATACCCCTGTTTTTTTAATAACCGTAGTTGAGGTTTATTGGATGTTTCAGCAATATGAGCAACTTGAACAACAAATCGCCGAACACCAGGCAAAAATTGAAGAACTGCAGGAGCAAATGGCTCAGGCAGAACGCAGGAAAGAGGGTGTCATTGCCTTCGATAAGGCGCTGGTGAACCTGGCCGCCGAATATCGCATGGAAGAAGAGGATTTTTTTGCAGCGCGTGGCGATTTGATTGTTGAATGGCTGGTTTCTCAGTTGAATGATGAGGACGCACCGGACTATGTCCAGACTTTGAAGTCCCGCGTCGCCCGTCATCTGAAGAGAGAGGGGGGCGCCCCCCGCCGCGCCCGTCGCGTGGTGTCGGCAAGCAAGACTGCCGAGCCCAAATTGGAAACCGGCCACTACCGCAACCCTTACACCGGTGCCACGGTAGAAAAGAAAAAGCGCAATCCAAAAGGTCTGAATCAGTGGATCGATGAATATGGACTGGACACCGTAAGGGAATGGAAGATTTAACCCGGATGTGATTGCAGTCTCGGCACCGGTTGGCCGGTGCCGGGTATTTCCCGTCACTTTTCTTCTTATTATATTTTAGCTTTGGATAACGAATGGTGTTTTCTAAGGCGTATCAACTTATTTGTCCTACCCTCTTGTGCAGAACTGTGTGCCGATTTTTTGACAGAGCGTATTTTTCTGTATGTGTTTTTTCGGGCATACTGGCTCTGTGCCTGGTTGGTAATGTTGCCCGGTGGTGAGCCGGGCGGCGAGTGAATACGATTGCCTTTCAATGGTTATTTTGATCGTGGAGAATGTGATCCCCCGCTGCTGTGCTGAAAATGGTCGCTGCGCGCTGTCGGGTCGGGGTGTGGCCCCCTCGACAGAAGTTCTGCTCGCGGTCTAACTCAGCAGCTCGTCCACATAGGCGCCGACAATTTTTGATGCGGGCCCCTGGCGGTGTTCGGCAAAGGCGTCCCCCACATTGCTGCGTTCAAGGTTGAGTTCCACACTGTGTGCGCCCGCCCGATTCGCGCATTCCACGAAGCCGGCTGCCGGATAGACGTTGCCGGAGGTACCGATACTGATAAACAGGTCGCAGCGGCTCAGGGCGTCGTAGATGGTGTCCATTTGCAGGGGCATTTCCCCAAACCAGACGACGTGGGGGCGCAGTGTGCCACTGCGGTTGCAGCAGGGACAATGGTCTGTCACCTTCAGGTCGCCGTCGATTGAAAACAGCGCGCCACTGGTGCTGCAACGGGCTTTACGCAGCTCGCCGTGCATGTGAATCAATTTGAGGCTGCCGGCCCGTTCATGCAGATCATCAATATTTTGTGTGACCAATAAAAATTCGCCCTCAAACGCCCTTTCCAATTCCGCCAGTGCGCGATGGGCGGCGTTGGGGGCAATAGGTGTGGAGAGCAGCTGTCTGCGGCGCGCGTTGTAAAAGCGTTGCACCAGCTGCGGGTCCCGCGCGAACGCCTCGGGTGTCGCCACATCCTCAAGGCGGTGGTTTTCCCACAGGCCATCGGCCCCGCGGAAAGTGCGGATGCCCGACTCTGCGGAAATACCGGCACCGGTCAATACAACGATACGTTGATAGTGCATTATTGTGTTGCTCGTTGGCGCGCTCAGGAACCCTTGGCAATTTTACGGTGTTCGCGCCGGGCGGTACATGCCGGTAACAACGCCCTGTTGGATAGTCAGGGTCTATGGCTAGTGCAGTTTTAAGCGGGGACTCACTGCCCGGTTCGCCTGGCCGGCCAGGTAGAGCAACATGGCCTTGGGCCAGCCGTGTATTGCCGCCAGGTGCATACGGTAGAGCGCGCGGTAGGCAAAGCCCGCAATGCGCCCCTCCACGGTGAGGCTGCCCTTCACCAGTGCCCCCATCAGATTGCCCACTGCTGTGAACTTGCTCAGGGAAACCAGGGAACCGCGGTCGCGATAGTAAAAGTGCTTCAGAGGTTTGTCTTCTGTCAGGGCGATGAGGTTGTCTGCCGCCAGCGTTGCCATCTGCTGGGCGGCCTGTGCACGGGGCGGCACTCGCTGTTCGTGGCCATCGATACAACTGGCACAGTCGCCCATCGCGAAGATATGCGCATCGCTCTGTGTTTGCAGTGTGGTTTTCACCTGTATCTGGTTGAGATGGTTGGTGGCAAGGCCATCCAGCCGGGTGAGAAACTCCGGCGCTTTGACCCCGGCGGCCCAGACGCGGATATCTGCCGGAATTTCCTCGCCATCCCGGGTGGTCAGGCCGGTGGCATTGGCGCGGGCGATACTACAACCTGTCAGCACCCGAACGCCCAGTTTGCCCAATTCGCGCTCGGCATTATTGCCCAACCGTGCGGGCAGGGCCGGCAACAGGTGCGGGCCACCTTCAATCACGGTGATCTCGATGGCATCCGCTCGGATACGGCCGTAATATCCTATCTGCCTGCCCGCATCCACCAGTTCCGCGGAGAGTTCCACGCCGGTGGCACCACCGCCTACAACGGCAATCCGCAGCTTTTCTTCCACATGGGTTTCCAGGCACAGGAAATGGTCGAGCAATTGCTGGTGGAATTTTTGCGCCTGCTCACTGTTGTCGAGAAACACGCAGTGCTGGTACACGCCAGGGATATTGAAATCATTGCCCAGGCTGCCGATACAGAGCACCAGGTAGTCGTATGCCAGTTTGCGTGCCGGTACCAGTAGGTTGCCCTGATCATCCAGTATTGCACTGAGCGCAACGGTTCGACGTTTTCGATCCAAAGATTGCAAACTGCCCAGTTGGAATTCGTAGCCATTGGCGCGGGCGTGGACCTGATAGTTGAGAGCAGCCATATTGGCGTCCAACGCACCAGCGGCGACCTGGTGCAGGAGAGGCTTCCAGATATGGGTGCGCTCTTTATCAATCAGGGTGACATGGGCCAAAGGCGGCTTGCGCCGTCGCCACAAGCGACGGGGGGGATTGAAATAGTGTCCGAGTCTTGTGGCCAGCTGCAGGCCGCTGGCGCCGCCGCCGACAATGACAATGTTTTTCATGGTGGCTGGTCTTCCTGTCGATTGCTGTGAAAGCCGACTTCCCCATGCTGTGAAGACCTCTTCGCTCGCTGCCACTTTACTGTGCCAGCGTTTGTTTTTGCGCCAGTATCTCTCGTATTGATACCAGTGGCAACTCAAACCTGACTTTGTTCCGCCTCGCTGTCTCGCGCGGTTAGCTGGCGCCAATCGCCATCTCTGTACAGGCGCACCCGGGATTGCGCCCGGCTTGAGTGGGAGATTGCACCGATAATCGACGCCTGGGCGCAGCCACTTTGCAGCAGTGCATCGACACAGCTCTCCGCACTGCCCTCGGGTATCGCGGCGAGCAGGCCGCCGCAAGTCTGTGGATCTGTGAGCAACGCCCAGTGGGGCAGGGACTGCCACTCCTGTGGATTTTCCACAAAGGCGTAGGCGCTGGCGTTTTGCGGTTGCAGACTGGAAAGCCAGCCCCGTTCAATACAGAATGCGGCGCCGGGAATCAGCGGCAGGCGCTCGGCGATCAGGGAGGCGCTGAGACCATCTGCACTGAGCATCTCCAGCAGGTGTCCGAGCAGCCCGAAGCCGGTGACATCGGTGAGAGCGTTGGCGCTGTTTTGCGCGAAAATCTCAGCGGCGCTGGCGTTGCTTTGCAGCATGCTGTCCAGGGCTTTTTGCACCCAGCGCCCGTGGGCTTCCCCCATACCTTCGGCGGCGAGAATGGTACCCACACCCAGGGGTTTGCTTAGTATCAGACAGTCCCCGGCGCGGGCGCCGCTTTTTTCCAATAATTGATCGCGCTCGGCGAGACCATTGACGGTGAACCCCAACTGCATTTCCGCCCCCTCGGCAGTATGCCCCCCGGACAGGGCGCAGTTGTGGCGGTTGAGCTCAAAAATGGCACCGGCCAGTAATTGCTGCAAGTCGCGTTGGGTAATTTCTGCCGCCGCAGTGGGCAGGGTGACCAGTGCCTGTGCACTCACCGGGCGGGCGTGCATGGCAAAGAGGTCCGACAGGGCATGTTGGGCTGCAATTCGCCCAAATAGCCACGGATCCGCTACCGGTGCGCGCAGCTGGTCCGAACTCTGTACCAACAGTTGTGTTGCGGGCAAATCCAAAACGGCGGCATCGTCACCCACGCCGCGCAGTAAATAGTCAGATTGTTGCACCGGTAATTTTTCCAGGGCTCGGCGCAAGACTTCGGAACCCACTTTCGCTCCGCAGCCATTGCAGCGCATACCCGACAGTGAAATGCCGGCGCGCTGCGCCAGTAATTCGCGCGGTTGCGCTGCCGGCATTTCCTCTGTGGGCATTGAAAGATCGCTAAAGCGCCGCATAAACGTGCGGTCGATATGGTCTTTCCAGTGCCACAGGAGATTCCCGGCCGCGGCGACACGGTTGCGCACGACGATAGCGCGCTTGCCACCACAAGAGAGCAAGCTGAGGAAACGCTTCTGCGGGCGGAAGACTTTCAATGGTTGCCCGGTGAGGGTGGCGCGTAAGTTGTGGAACAGGATGGGGCCCTGGCGCACAGCGTATACACCGGCTTTTGGCAGCGGTTGTGTGGAGAAGCTGGCCACATCGCCGGCGGCGAAGATCTCCTGGCGCCCCTGGGCACGCAACTTGCGATCGACCAGCACAAATCCCTTTTCATCCAGTGTCAGCCTGGAGTCTGCCAGCCAGGGGGGGGCGCAGGCGTTGGTGGAGAGCAGTACCCGGTCCAGCTCCAGCAATTCCCCGCGGTCGTTGCGCACACCCGGTTCGGTAATTTCTGTTACCGGCCAGTTGCGGTGCAGGTGCACTCCCAGTCTGTTTAACTCGCGCATGGTCAACTTGCGGGCAAGGGCCGGGTAGTCCTGGGGTATGTTGTCCGCGGCGTGGATCAGGTGTATCTCCACCTGCCCGGAGAGCACCTGTTCCCCCAGCGCATGAGCCATGGCCATCGCCAGTTCACAGCCTCCGGCGCCGCCGCCCACTACCCCGAGTTTGAGGGGGACATGGGTTTTCTGCACCTGCTCCTGCAGCTTTTGCCAGAAGCGGAAAAAGTGCCCGATGGGTTTGATGGGCATTGCCAGCTCGGAGCCGGGCAGTTCCCGCGCTGGAGTTGCACCGACATCCAGGGAGAGTAGGTCGTACTCCAGTGGCGGGCGTCCCAGCAAAGAGACTTTACGCGACACAGGGTCAATTTGGTGGGCACATGCCTGCACAAAACGCGCACTGGCAGCGCGACAGAGACGTGCCAGGTCAATATGAGTCTCGTCCAGAGCGTAATGGCCGGCCACCAACCCCGGCAACATGCCGGAGTAGGCAGTTTGGACCTGGGGGGAAACCAGTGTGAGGCGTGCGCCAGGCAGCGGGTTCATCGCCCACATCTGTAGCACAATGGCGTGGGCGTGGCCGCCGCCGACCAGAACGATATCCTGGTAATTCGGGTACTTCTGCATTTTCACTCGCTGACAACTTGATGGCATGGTGCTTGCAATCAACCAATCACCCGCCAGCCAAACTCTTCCGCTGCGCGATGACATTTCTGGATAAATAGTAGACAGCACAGCGCCGAATGCGACCCATAGCGCGACGCAGCACACTATTATCGAGAATCGTAGCGCCAGGGTAAAACAATACACAGGTGCTGGTCTTTACTTTATGGGCTTGGCTCCCGTTGCCGCTTGCGCTGGATTGATTGAGGGGCGCTATTTTTCAATGCCACCAGAGTTCGCCCAAAAAAACACTTTTTTTACCCGTCTTCTGTGGTGGCTGATTGGTGCATTATTGCTGATGGAGGGCCTATCCATCGCCGCCTCGGGTCTTGTGCGGGATAAGACCGGTCAATGGCTTGCCCGGCGGGGCCTGGATTTTCACGCCGATTATGTACGGGTATCCCCACTGAATTTGCGGGTCATCGTGGTGGATGCGCGCGCCTTCAACAGTCGTGGGCAGGGATTTTCTGCGCGCGAAGTGATGCTGGATTACAGTTGGTGGCAGCTGCTGCGAGGGCGCGTGCAACTGGCGCGCGCTTCGGTCAGCGGTGCTTACCTGGATCTGCAATCCACCCAGGGTGCATCGGAGCGGGTCTGGGAGGTGGGGGGCTGGAATCTGGGCCGGGGCAACCCCAGGGATCGCGATTTCCACCTGGCTATCGGCCGGGCAAAGGTACAAGACAGCAAAATCTGTTATCGGCATCGCCCCGCATGGACGGCACCCACCTGTGCCCAAATTGGCAATATGCACGCACGGAATTTTCGCTTGGCGTTGTGGCGCAAAGGCGCGGCGCCTCTCAAAGTGACGATTACCGCTGAGGAAATCCAACTGCACGAGTTGCTGGCAAAAATAAAAGGGGCACCCGAATACAATACCACTCTGGCACACCTGTCTTTGGATGAGGGAAATTTCCGCTGGCCCAGCCTGCGCACAGAAGCCGAATCCCTCAGCGTGGCACTTTTCGCCAGCTGCCCGCCACAACAATGGGCCGATGCCCTGAGGGGGTTACAGAGACTGATTGGGCACTGTGCGGCTGCGCGCCATCTATCCGCCGAGGGCGACCTGAAGTTCGGGTTTGGCCTGACAGGCCTTGCCCGCTGGCACCGTGCGCGCGGAGAAGGCGTGGTGCTGCGGCGCAGTGATCAGCGGTGGCAGGACTGGGGAGCCGGGACTATCGCCATGAATGCATTCGATTATGATCGTTCGATCAAGCGTCTGCACTGGCGCCAGGCAGGTGCTACCGACTTCGACTGGTGCCCCCGGCATTTGCGCAACACCAATCATCATTATTGTTTTCGCGCCAAGACCCTGCAATTGCCCGAGACCACCACGTTTGACTGGCGCCACCGTCTCAAGATAACCACCGGGCCCAGCCGTGTGCAGCAGATGCACTATCTGGACATGGTTCGACCACGCAATAACCCGTTAACGGTACAACAGGCCGTTTTCGGTCCGCTCGAATTCGATATTGTCAGCCGCATTCTTGCGGTAGCCAGCCTGCAGGTCGACGGCGCCAACGGCTGCGTTTCCGGTGCACTGTGGCGAAGGCCGGATCACTGCGTGCGCCTGGGTGGTCTGCTCGGTGATGAAAGGGTGGCAGTGCGGTTTGGTTCGACGGCAAAAAATGTGCCTTGGGGGTTTGCCAGCGGACCGCTCAGCCTGGCGCACTTGAGACTGGAAGGGCTGGGGGAGGAGCGGTTACAGCTGCAAAAACTGAAATGGCGCAGTTTTGATACCCTGGCTGATGGTACCCCCTTCTCCATTTCGGATTTTACCCTGCAGTCCCTCTCCGGCTGCCTTTCGCGGGGTCTATTGCCAGGAGGGTGGCAACCCCTGTGCGCGGAGCTGAATAACCTGGGCGGGCGCGGCAATTTTGCCTGGCAACCCGGAGCGGATAGCTATGCCATTTTCGGTCAATTACAGTTACAGCGATTGATGCTGAGTGACTCGGTGAAGGGCAACAACGGGCTTTTACTGCAGAAGCTCGCTATTGGCGAAGGATATTACCGGCGCACCGCAGTACAGAGCCCCTGGGCGGGTGCGGGCCAGGGGCCGACGGCAGGCCAGATGGATTTCGGAAAGGAAAAAGGCCGTTTGGATGCCCAGGCCGAAGGCTTGGATCAAGAGAGCGAAGAGACAGTCCCGGCTTCTGTCGATGCGCCCAACTTCCGGTTGCAAAAACATTTTCTGCAGCGGCTGGATGGCTGCCTGCCGGGCAGCTGGGTGCGGCTGATTTACCGGGCATCGCCGGCGCCCGGGCGCATGCCGGTCTGTTTTGACCTGCGCGAGTTGCGCCAGGAGCACCCGCTGCTGGTCGCCTGGCAGGACGGGCTGGATATCGCTGTTGCGGGGTTGTCTGTCGAGCGTGCCCTGGCAAGCACAGCGCAGGGTGAGTCTCTGTTGCGCCTGTCCAGCCTGGCGCTGCCCAGCGCCAGAATACGCCATACCACATCTCCTTTCGGCAGCAGTTATATTGCCCTGCCGAATTTCTCCCTGGATGGCCTGGACGCCTGCCTGCCGGTTACTCAAGAGGTGTTGCGCCTGAATATCCACTGCGTCGTGTTACAACAGTTGCAACTGGGGGAAAAGTTCCATGTGCAGGTGGGGCCTGCGCAGGCGTCCGCGAATCTGGATGGCTCCCAACTGGCACAGCTGCAGCTATTGGGACCGGGTGATAGACCAAACTTGGAGATCCAGCAGCTCTCGATACCGGTACTGGCTTTGAACTGGTCCCGCAACGGAAACAAAGTCTCCAGCGTTACAATGGAAAAGTGGTCGATAGAATCCTTTTTTGCCTGCCTACCCCACAGGGCCCGCTATCCGAACTGGCTGCCGCGCTGTGTGTTGAGCCGGAATCTGAATGCCATTGGTACCAGCGGTGTCTCTGTGGGTGAAACAGAGTTAAAAACTGCGCCCCAGGCACAGCCGCTCTGGCAATTTGAAACACTGGCCATAGAGCGGATTGCGTTTTCCCCCGATACCCTCGATCTCTACAACCTGCAGATTGACAATATACTTTTTTGCGGCCTTGAAACTCTGCTGCGCCAGAGAGCAGGCGGGGTACCGGTCGCGGACTGCGTGGAAACACCCCAACTGGAATTTCGTGGAGACCCGATACGAATCGGACTCAAGCCGGGTGTGGCTCGCGTGTCTCTGGGGCCAGTGAAAAGCCGACCAATCGCTTTCTGGCAGAAAGAGGGTGACTACTTGCAGGCGGGCTTGCAGCAACTGGGTTGGCAGCGCTTTATCTGGAAAAGAGGTGTTCACTTCTCTGTGACGGGTCTGCGGATATTCAATACTCGTGTATGCACACCGGAATCCGGTAAAACAGTCAGCATCGAACTGCTTGAGCGGGCTGGGCCGGGAGATATCCAGCGCTGTTATGGACTCGATGAACTGGCTATTCCCAGTGCGCAAACCATTTCCCTGAGCAAACCATTTGCGATTGACGGTTCACTGGAGCTGGTTGGTCTTTCCCTGGCACAGAGGGGCAGAGAGCCACTGCGGATAGCCCGTGTTCAATTGGAGAACCCCTCTGTGGGAGGGGAGTTTTTATTTCAGGCAGGTGCTGTCAGCGGTTGCCTGCCAGCCGGATTGTTTCGAGACTCCCCCCTCGCTCCCTGCTATCGGGCGGGTCCACTCAGCCTGGGTGGGGTTGAGCGGTTGGACTTGCCAGAAGGGAGGGGGGCCATATTCTCGGATATTCGCGCCGATGGTGTACGTCTGAGTGCGGCGGATTTTCCGAGGGATTTACCGGCAAAACTGTTACAGGTGGAAAAACTGTTGCTCGGAAAGCTGCGCTTTGTTTCTGGTCAGATTATCGCTCAGCAGTTGCATATGCGACAAATATCCAGTTGCATACCCTACAGTTATTTTAAAACGGGAAATCACTGTATCACCCTGGGGACGCTGGCACTGGAAGGACAGTTTGCGGCTGAGGATGGACTGGCGATTACTGTGCTGAATATTCACGGGATTGAATTGTTTTCCCGCAAGGGCAGGCTTTTGGCGGAAGGGGAGAGTCTCCACCTGTCCCGGTTTCTTGCCAATAGGAGAGAGTGGCGTTTTGAATGGCTCGAGGCAGTCCATTTCCATTTTTTCCCGAGAGAGGAAACCACTCCGGACTATGATCGCCACAGCTGGACCGGCGATTTCAGATTTTTGCAGATTGAGGCCCTGCAGTTTGATCGTCTGCGCGGACTGCTGAATATAGCTTCTGTCGATTTTTTTCGTCCGCGACTGATCCTCCTGCGCAACCGTTACGGCGCATTCCCCCTCGTACAGCAGATCTCCGAACTTCGAGGGCTCGACGGGGGGGATAAAATCCATCTCAGGAATCAAATCACACCCTCTTTTCTCTATCATATTCATGATGTCTACCTGCGCCACGGCACCTTTACCTGGATTGATCACAGGGATGAATTCCGGGCCCGTTTACCGGTTCGGGATATCAATCTGAATGTCAGTGATATAAGCAATCTCGGTGAGCACCCACCCTCAATAATAGTGGCAAATGGCAGGCCTGGCGGATTTGGGGAAATACAACTGAGCGGTACCGTCGACTACCTGGGTGGGCGCAGATGGGATGCCCAGCTGACAAGCTACCTCGACAATGTCAATCTGATACCGGCCACGCCCTATATGGCCAGGCTGCTTGGGTACAAGATATTGCAGGGCCAAATGGATGCGGTGATGGATATCCGGATTCGCGACAACCAGATAAATGCGCTTGCAGAAATAAAACTGGAGAAAATCAAAATCCGGCGTGTACGCGATGATGACCAGTTGCCGGTCAAATCCAGGTTTATTCCCCTGAATGTGGCCCTGTGGCTTTTAAAGGATGGCCAGGGGAATGTGAAATTTAGTATGCCGGTAACTGGAAATATCCACCATCCGAAATTTTCATTGAGCTATGTCTTCAGTGACGTGCTGCAAAAGGCTATTATGGACGCCTTGTTCAGTTATTTTACACCTTACGGGATTTACCTTCTGGCCAAGCTGGCCTGGGGCCGCTTTCGCGCCAAGTCCTTCGATTCCATAGAGTTCGCCCCCGGCAGTGCGCACTTGAGTAATGTGGCTCTCGCGCAGTTGCAGCAGATGGTGGTCAAATTGCATAAGCACCCGGAGGCACGCCCGGGGATTTGTGGCATCGCCAATGCCAGGGACTGGAATGCCCTTTATCCGAACTCTACACTGGGACTGAATGGCAATCGCAGGAGGCTTGCTGATTTCTATCGGCACCCGCCGATCATGTTGCGGGAGGAGTTTGAGCGCTTGGCACAGGAGCGAAGCCGCCGGGTGGAGCGATACCTGATTGAGGCGGGTATACCCGCAGCGGAGTTGATTCCCTGTGCACCGGATTATATGGGCCGGGATTTTGGGGACCCCAGGGTGGAGTTTTCAAACTAGTTGGTGGTGATTTCAGTCTATTGGAAACTTGGATTGGTTAGGAGCCGCCACAGAGCTGTTTGATCGCTTTTGTCAGGTATGGGAAGCTGTCGTGCAAGTGTGTGGTCACTTACCTGAAAGGCAGTTTTCAAGCTGGGCCTCTTTGTCCCTCCTGAGGGTTGCTATACAATTTGCGAGGGTACTGACTTGAGGGTGAGGCGGCCAGGTTTCGTGAGTACTGTCAGTTGTGCCCGCAGTGATTGATACCGGAAGACTCAGGGGGTAAATAGGGGTGTCTGCAGATCGTGACTGAAACTGAAATTGTCGAAATTTTTCTGGCCCATCAGTGGTGGTCCATTACCGCACTGGTGGTATGCGTAATTGGTGTCACTTTGTGTTGGTTTGGCGGGCTGATGGCAGCGCTGACGGCCCTGGGCAATCGGCGCTGGGTTTGGGGGATAGCAACAATTTTTCTCGGACCGATTACCGGTATCCCCTATGCGCTGAAATACCAGGAGGCGGAGTACGCCCGTTCGCTGATGCTGCGGGGCGTTTGGGTGTTTCTGGTGGGCCTGGTGATCGCGGCGGTTATTTTGATGCTCGGCCGCTAAATTCCCCTGTGTGCGACGGTTTCAGGCTGGCTCGCTTCCAAAATGGCACCTTGCCTATTTCGTCTATATAGGGGCATGCGCCTCTTGTCTTGCGCTGCCCGGTCACAGCCCCGCTTAAAATAGCACTCATCCCGGGGCCAATCTGAATTCAGCGATGGCGGCTTTCCACCAGGCGATGCACACACAGTCGCTCGCGTGTATCGAAGAGGCGTCTCGTGCACAGGGCGACGGCAGCAAATGTACCAAAACCGGTGCCTGCGGCAATGGTGAACAGAATCAGTATCTGGTATTTCACTGCGATGGTGGGGGAGGTGCCCGCCAGTATTTGCCCCGTCATCATGCCCGGCAGAAAAACTATACCCGCAGCGGCCATGGAATTGATCGTTGGCATCATGCCCGCCCGCATGGCGTCGCGGCGGAATTCAATGCAGGCCCTGCGCCAGGTCTCCCCCAGCATCAGGCGATTCTCGATAATTTCCCGCGAGCGCCACACGCTCTCTGTGAGGCGGTCTAGCCCGAGCGCGATGCCTGTCATGGTATTGCCGAGCAACAAGCCGAGCAGGGGAATAGAGTACTGGGGCTGGTACCAGGGTTGTGGCCCGATCAACACCACCAGGCTCAGTATGGTGACACTAAAGGCGGAGATCAGCATAGACAGCGTGCCGATGGCAAAACTCCAGCCGCCAGCCAGGCGATACTTCTGTCGTGACACCACCTGCTGGCCGGCAAACAGTAACATCGCCATACCCAGCAGGCTCACCCACAACAGGTTGCCCAGGGCGAACAGGGCTTCCAAAACCACACCCACCAGTGCCAGCTGTATTGCCGTGCGTGCCGCCGCGATCAAAAGCGGCCTGCCGAGCTGCAACCGGGCCATGTGGGTACAGGCTGCCAGAGCCACTACCAGCGCTGCTGCCAGAGCCAGTTGCCACCAGGCCAGGTCGATTACATTCACAAAGGTATCTCCTGTTCTTTCAGGCGTGAGTCCTCAATAGCAAAATACCGGTTCGCCACCCGGCGGATCTGTGCCGGGCTGTGGGCCACCCAGATCACCGGGTACTGTTTTTCCCGAATCACCTCCAGCAAAAAGGCCTCGGTTTTCAAGGTGGAGTTTTCATCAAGATTGGCCGTGGGTTCATCCAGCAGCAGGGCCCGCGGCTCGTAGGAGAGAGCCCGCACCAGTGCCAGACGCTGTTTTTCCCCGGTGGAGAGTGTTGCCATCTGCCAACCGTCTGCCTCTTCGGGAAAGCCCAGCGCAAGAAGTGCCTGGGGCATGGGTTTGGCCAGGTGTGCACCGGCTGTCTCATACCACCAGGCGCTTTGCGCCGGTACCAGCATAACCTGCCTGCGCCAGCAGTGGCCCGGCATTGAATCCTGTTTCCTGTTGTCAAGACTGGCACTGCCACTGTGCGGCTCCAAATCGGCGATGGCGCGCAGTAAACGGCTTTTGCCGGAGCCCGAGGGACCCGACAGGCACAGGACTTCCCCCGCTTTGACGGTAAGATCTACCTTGTCAAGATTATCGATACCAAGATTGGTTGTGGTCAGTGAAAGCATGCTTTTAATGGCCATAAATCGTTTTCAACCAATCACTGTAGTTGAGTGTTGTAACTCGTGTTTGTGAAACCCGCTACCTCAGTGGGCCCTGGGAAATCTGTTGCGTCTGAAAAACCTGAGAAGATTATACGGGGTTTACTCCATTTAATGAGATTGCGCAGATTATGGCCGGCAACAGTATCTCCCTACTTTGCCCTACTCCTGGGGCGGTATCTGTTTCTGGGTGAAGCAACCCATCGTATGGCACAAGTACTTTTGAACAGATAAAAAATATCCCCGAGGTCTAGATACTTGATTTGAGGTTTTATTTCTTAAATGGATCTTTATGAGGTGCTGAACTGTGATGACAGAATCGTAGTTGTTCATCATGGGTTATGACACTTTGGGATGCAGTGCATTATTGATTTAGCTATTTCGCAATAGTTATCAGGTATGTTGCAAGAATACATGAATCATGATGCACCTGTAGTGCTTAAATCGAGCTTTACATAAAATGATGCTGGAAGATTTTTGATGGTGGCGTGATATTGATTAAAAAAGGGGCTCATGATATAACGGTTAAATATAAAGGCAGTGGTTTTGTGAAAGGGTTGTTGCTAAAAATTAATCGAATAAAATATTTTTGAGTAGAGCATAGAAAAGGATAGGTATTGGTACGTTGTTTTTAGATTCTTGTACCATTTTGTAAGTCCTGGGTTGGTACCAAATGAAGATCGCAGTTTCATAGTTTTTGACACCCTTAGGTTGTTTATAAAGTTGAGGTGTTGAATTGAAGATCGTTCTTCATTACGAGTGCGTTTCCCCTTGGAGAGTTTTAGAGGCAACTTGCTTTGTGGCTGTGGATCGAAAATGAAAATAATTTATGATTCGGTAAAGAAAATTCAAAGTTGTACAATCGATTCAATTAGCCTGTTGAGGTGCTGCGAACCTTTAAATTAGCAGTCTGACATTGAGCTGGCATATTTGTCAGAGAATTTGGCGGTAAGTAAACTCTGATCTCTCGAGAAATTGCTTTAATTGAAGTGTAAAAATTGAAAGGAAAATAACCATAGCTAGGGAATCTCTGATTAAGTCCCACGATTCAGGTAAGATTGTCGAAATTTAATTTTGTGCTAATCCCATGTCCCAACTGACCTTTGCCGAAGCTGAATACAGTAACAAGAAGCGCCAGACGCGCCGAGAGAAGTTTCTTTTGAAAATGGATGAGCTAATTCCGTGGAAGAAGCTTGAGAAACGTATTCGCCCGGTTTACCCGACAGTCGGGAATGGGCGCCGCCCATACCCACTGTCAGTGATGCTGCGCGTTCACTGTATGCAATTGTTTTACAATCTTAGTGACCCTGCCATGGAGGATGCGCTGTATGAGATTGAATCTATGCGACGCTTTGCGGGCTTACGTCTGTCGGATAATCTGCCTGATGAAACGACTATTTTAAAATTTCGCCATTTGTTAGAGACACATAATCTCGGGAAGAAACTATTCCAGGAGATCAATAATCACCTCGCTGTCCATGGATTGGCCCTACGCGAGGGCACCATTGTTGACGCAACCATTATTTCGGCCCCCAGCTCTACAAAGAACCGTGATGGAAAGCGCGATCCTGAAATGCACCAGACCAAAAAAGGTAATGAGTGGCAGTTTGGAATGAAGATGCATATTGGCGTGGACGATGGACTGGGCCTGATCCATAGCATTGAAACCACTGGCGCGAACGAACACGATATTACGCGAGCCGAAAAGCTATTGCATGGTGATGAGCAGAGAGTCTGGGGGGATGCCGGTTATCTCGGTATAGAGAAGCGGTCAGAGCATGAAGGCAGAGATGTCGATTGGCACATTGCGATGCGCCCAGGCCGGAGGCGCAAGCTCGCAAAGAATAGCGACGAAGCCAAGACGGAGAAAATAAAGGCCCAAGTTCGCGCTAAAGTTGAACACCCGTTTCTCACGATCAAACGCATATTTGGATACAGCAAAGTTCGATATCGCGGCCTTGCGAAAAATACGGAGCGCCTGTATCTCTTGGCAGGCTTTACAAATCTGTTAAAGAGCAAAGGTTCACTCCTCGCGTAGGCGAGGTGCGCCTGCAATCCGCCAGCGGGCGGATCGCAGGCAAAACAGGGCGTTAAAACGAGCCCATTTTTGCATGAAATCCGGAGATTATGGGAGAAATCTGAATTTCCAGAAGGTTTCTGGGCTTAATCAGAGCTTCCCTAGGGAAAATTTGAAATTAATTTAATAAAAAAATAACGATCAAAATACGTACCCTGCGTATCTTGATCCGGAAATCAACACAATTGGACAGGTTTCTCCATTGAGGTGTGTCAGTCTGAAATGTTACACATAAATTGTAAGGAAAATAACAATGAACAGAGTGTTGCGTTTGAGGTATGGAATAGTGACAGTATGGTTGGCAGCTTTGCTGGGTTTTTCAGGAAGTGCTATGGCTTTTCCTGATATAGATACTTGCAGGCAGCTTGAACTCTGTAATCAAAGTTTCGATCTTGGTGGAATTGGTGGTGTGCCGGCCGCGCCATTCGTTGGTACTTACATCAGTAATATTGCCTCAAATCGTACAGTAAATTTCGAGTGGCAGTATCATTGGTTTAGCCTACATGATTCTGATAATGCCCTTAGAGTTGTGCAGGTGTCGGGCGAATATGCCGGCATTGTAGCTTATTCTTCAATTTATGATACACCAGAGGAAATCATTATCCTTGGAGAGGAGGAGCACTACTATGACACTGAGGAGGGTGCGCATAGTATTGAGTTAACCCGAGACGGTACCTTTTCTTTTTGTATAGTAGCGCTTAACTATTTGTACACTGAACGGTCTGCACTATGTCAGCCAGTCACCGTCACATCTCCGCCAATATCCTTAAATTATCCGGACTTTGATGCCGATGGCACCTATACGGTTAGCTGGCCCGCTAGCAATAGCGCTAATCGATATGAACTGCAACGTAGATTCAATGGTGGTAACTGGACAGCTTCCTACGCAGGAAGTGGCAATGAAATTAATGAAAACGATCTGCCCCATGGCCAGTATCAGTACCGGATAAGAGCTTGCACCTCTGATATGTGCAGTACCTATACAGAGGGGCCGGTTGTGACTGTTCCTCTGGCTCCTTCACCCCCTGCCTCAATCAACATTCCGGACAGTGTTCCTGGCAATAGCGTCACTATCAGCTGGGCAGCGAGTCCCGGAGCGGCCGGTTATGAGCTGCAGCAACAGCGAAACGGTGATGTCTGGCAGGATGTCTACACCGGTCCTGCCACCAGTGTCAGAGTTTCGGGCTTGGTGCTTGAAAGCAGTTATCGATTTCGGGTACGTGCCTGTAATCGCAGCTGCTCCACCTATACAGAAGGTGGGCCGCTGGTTCTGGACCCCACAGTAGCGATCCGCAAACAGCTCTACTACAACGATGCCGATCCGGTGGCGGTAAACCAGGAAAACCCGGTTCAGGGTATTTTTTCCAGGGACCTGGCTGCCTTCCGGTACCTGGATCTTTCCTATGTACTGGACCCCAGTACGGGTCAGGTTATTTACCGTGTCGGCAATACTAATGAGGACCAGGATTTCTCGGTACTGTATGGCCCTGCGGAGCGAAATCGAGCCGGGGAAGCGTTGAACTTTGCTAAAACACTGCTTACCGAAAGTATCAGTACAACGCTACGTGACAAAGTCGAGACTCTGTTACTCAATATTTACTATGACCGGGCTGTGGCCGAATTGATATCGGCCAACCAGCAACTGGATCTGGCACGTAAACTACGGCTTAACGATGGTGATATTAGCGCAGAAATTGCTGCGTATCAGCAGGCAATGGATATATTGGAAGCGGGCTTTGATGCGTATTCGCAAGTGTTGTCCGATCACCCGGGCATTCTTGCCGCAAGGAGCGCATCAAGAGGACAGAATAGCCCCCGATATGTGAGTCAGAACGGCGAGAGTGCCAATGTCTCTGAGAGCAGTGATTTATTCACCGGTTATAAAGACGTCCGTGTATTGTATGATTTGATGAATGAATGGGGCGAAGTGCTGTATAACACTAGCCGTTTGATTGTCAGCTCAGGCGAGACGGATTCTGTAGTCATAGAGCAGCTGCGAAACGATGCTGAACAATTGCGTAATAAACTGATCGCAAGTGACACCAGCATTCGCGGAGTGTTTCCAGGGATAGAACTGGATACCCTGCCGGGATTTACCGGTGTTCCTGAGGCAATAGTACAATTTGACGGCACCTTGAGTCAGTTGGCCAATATCGATACCTGGTTGAGCGGAGAAACCAACTTATTGGGGCTTCCGGATAATGCCGTATTAATTATGTTTGACCAGAATTCAAACGGCGACAGTTTCGATTCCATTATTAGGAATCACAACCCCACCACCGGTTCCCTGGCATACGCAATACAGAACCTGAATGCCGCAAAGGGGAGCTACGACTCATTCCGGAGAACAAAGCAAAGTTTCCAAACCGATTACCGGGACCGTATGCTTGCGGTGAATGATGCGCTCAAAGGCTTAATTGGCTGGGAGTATCAGGAAGACTGCGATGGCACACCCTGTGTTGTACGTTCGGATACGGCGGTTCTGGGTAGCACAATTGCTCTTCAGAGTAAAAATATAGAAACTGCTCAAATAGAGCTGGAAAGAAATGAGCAGCGCCTAAGCAATTTGCTCGATGATATTGAAATCGAAATCGATCGCTTTGGCCAGGCGAATGGCCTGGAGAATGCCATCGAGGACGTGATAATCGAGTATGGGCAGCAACAGGTTCAGATTACGAATCAAATTACCAAAATCCGGGAACGGGCTGAAAGAGCGAGACGAAAAGGTTCGATTTTAGGTGCTGTGGTGAGAGTGGCGGCTGCGCTTGCTACCTATGGTGCCTCCGAAGTCTCTGTGCGAATCGCACAGGCAAAGGCAGCCTCAGAAGCCTCCTCTGGAGCCCAGAGTATCCAGAATCACAATATCAATATCCGACAGATAAGAAAGGAAGGAGAATTACAGGCGTTAAGCCAACAATTGGCGTATGAAGAGCGAGCACAAATCCAGGCGCTGAGAGCCGAAATTAATGAAGTGAACTTCAAAGCTCGTATCCGTTCCATGTGGTTGCAGGCAAATATTCTCAACCTGGATATCGCTCTGGCTGAAGCGAATGTTGAGGTGGAAGTGGAGCGGCTGGTTGGACTGATGAACCAAGTAAACCGCCTGTTGACTCGCGCCGCGGATCTACAGTCCGGGTTAATCGATAACTACTTCGCCGATCCCATACACTTAAAGCGTGTGAACAAGGATTTGGAGAGAGCAGAGTTTGCATTTGAGCGTGCCCAGGAATGGATGTTCTATGCCGTCCAGGCGTTGGAGTATAAGTGGCAGGAGCCTTTTTCCAGTGATTCCGGAATGGTAAAAGACAGTGTGTTTGCATTGCGAAATGCCGACGCGTTGGAACATTTCTATTATGAAATGCAAAACTTCGATAATGCTCGTCAAGTTCGCCCATTCCAAGAAAGTACCGATAGTATTTCACTGAAAGAGGATATACTTGGCTATTACGATACGATTCGGGGAGAGCCCCAGCAGTATCCGCATCCCAATCCCGCAATTGGCGCCTCAGAAATGCTCTCTGCAGGCGATGCCTTTGAAGCCTATTTGCGCTACCACCTGTTGGATTTTGGTAATGAACAGTGGATAGCGTTTAACTTTGATACCTTAAAGCCTATTGCGGGAATCAATTTCTTTAAGGGGCCTCGTATTTTGGAGCGCAATGGGGAACTGTGTATTTACAATGGCGGTGATTACAATGACAAAATAATCGATATTGGTGTCAATGTTCTAAGTCAGTTTGGTGCGTTTGAAGACAGGACCAGTATTGAATTGACTTACGGGGGCAGTAGTTATTTCCGTGCTCGCCTTGAGGAAAATGTACCGGATATATTGGACCGGATTGACCGTTACAATGTACTGAGCGCACGCTTCTGGGATGTATCAGGCGCCAATACACTTAACTATAAAGATAGCTACACAGTGTCTTTCAATGCGGCAATAAGAGGTGAGCCGACTGGACTGGTGTACCCGACTTCCGCATTTAAAGAGCGCAGTGTGGCAACTTCGAAATGGCATCTGGCGATATTTTCAGCGGATCAATTTGGTGATTTGTTCAATATAGGTGATGTCGATGATATTGAAATTGTTGTAAGGCATAAATACATATCGCGCAATATCCAAACCTGTAATGCCGGGTTTAGTGCCAGTAAGATACCGCAAGAGCTGATGTTCTTTGAAGAACGGCTTGAGCAGGATGCCCGTATTGCAGAACAATAATTGTGATTAACCCCTTGATTATTACTTAACAGTGGCCCCTGCCAGGCAGGGGCAGTTTTTTGCCTATTTGTTGTATCTTGAATAGATCATGGTTGTAATTCGAGGGTTACATCGGAGATATTTTTTACTATGGATTTTACTAAGTTGGTTTTTAAACCGGTCATAGGAGTTTGGTGTGCGAAATGTCTTCGAATCCGCCTTAGTAATTGTCTGGCCGGATTGATACTGCTTATAACAATTTGTAGCTCGGCAATGGGTGCGGCACCAGTTACTCCAACCGTTTTATCGTTGCCGAGTGGCCCCGGTTCCATCGAGGGCTTGGGGGAATCTTTCACACCACAGTTGAACTCGGGTACTGGCCAGTATCAGGTGAAATTGGTAACACCCTCGGGGCGGAATGGCTTATCCCCCAATCTTTCTCTCAATTACAACAGTGGCCTGGGGAATGGAATAGTTGGGGTTGGAGTCAAACTTTCTATTCCTTATTTACAGAGACAAACAGATTTAGGGCTGCCCAATTATTCTGAATGGCCAGCTGGTGATCAACTGGACAATAATAATAATGGGCAAGTCGATGAATTTTCAGAAGCTGATCAATTTATTGATGCGCAAGGCCGAGAATTGGTATTGACAAAAGAGGGAGACTATCGTGCAGAAATAGAATCTGACTTCATTAAGTATGAGAGACTGTCCCAGGGTTGGCTGCTGCATTATCCCAATGGCGATAAACTTCAATTGGGAACAACAGATGAAACCAGAATTGTTTCTGACTCGAGAATATTTAGATGGTATCCGAAGCAATATACAGATACAAATGGTAATGGGATCGATTACCACTGGGAAAAAATTGATGATAGCACACAGCCTTACTTAACCGAAATTACCTATAATCACGGGCAAGCCGACCCAGCCCGTAT
Organism: Microbulbifer sp. 2205BS26-8; assembly: GCF_030731025.1. Classification (NCBI taxonomy): domain Bacteria; kingdom Pseudomonadati; phylum Pseudomonadota; class Gammaproteobacteria; order Cellvibrionales; family Microbulbiferaceae; genus Microbulbifer; species Microbulbifer sp. 2205BS26-8. The sequence goes on from NZ_JAVAMR010000004.1 coordinate 67,285, forward strand.
TCAGTTCGGCTACGAAATACGCCCGGATATTTTGATGGATTACCGGGCTGGCTATGGAATAAAAACGCAATACCGCCTTGCAACCGTTACCATGGTTGCCGGGAGTAAATCGATAAGACAATATCGGCTTGAGTATTATCCAACTACAGATTTACAGCCACTATCACAATTAAGCCGTATTACCGAATATGGCGCGGACCTCACTACTCATCTTCCCCCTTTGAATTTTACTTGGACTCGGTTTGACCCGGACAAGGTTGATAAACACATCATGCCGGGTATCAATGCGCCAATTTATTCAGAATCTACTGAATTTTTCGATATGGATGGGGATGGGTTGCCTGATATCCTCAATACCGGCCTGCAAAATCATGTGTTTTGGTTGAATCAGGGGCCCGACGAACAAGGAGTGGTTCAATGGTCTGCCGATCAAAGCATGGTAGGGAGGACCAGCTTAAGATTTACAAACGAGAACAATCTGCTGGCAGATTTTGATGCGGATGGTCGTACTGAACTATTGAATTACACCACGTCGGACACGCAAGTTTTTGGTATCAGTGATTCTTTTGAATGGGAGCGTCACGGTTCTCTCCAGCGTGCCGGATTGCAACTGGATAGTGCAAATACGCGCTTGATTGATATTAATCATGATAAACGCACAGATGTATTATCAGTAACGAGGGTCGGGCGGTCGTTAAAGTTTAGCGCACTACTCAACTTGCCGGATGGCTGGAGTAATGTTATTGATCTACCCACGCACGACGATTTAATTGCTGTGGATTTTTCCAATCCAAAGGTCCATTTGGCCGATATGAATGGAGATCGCCTATCTGACATTGTGGTAATTGCGCAGGTTCAAAATGATCTTAAAGTGATTTATTTTCCACATCGAGGGTTGTCCGGGTTTGGAGCCCGGGTTAGTTTTAATGCCGTTGTTAATGTTCCTTTAGACCCTAAAAAAATCCGATTTGCCGATATTAACGGTGACGGTCGTGCCGACTTAGTCAATCTGAATGGGCCGCGGGCAGAATTTTGGCTGAATCATGGCCTTGATCCCGACGATCACACATTGTCTCGTTTCAGCGCAAAAAACTCTATCACCGCTCCAGGTACACTTACCACGCCAGATGCTATACGTTTTATCGATATTAATGGTAATGGTTCTCAAGATATCATCTGGTATCAACGTACCTCTTCAGACGGCGGTTATGCTGTTGCCGATCTTTCCCCCAATGAACAGCCCTATCAACTAAAGGTTATTGACAATGGGCTGGGGAAAAAAACAACGCTTCAATACATTTCTCTGCAGCGGGAACGACTGCGCGATATGGCTGAGGGGAGACCCTGGACCAGAAAAATGCCGATTGGTATGCAGGTGGTCAAAAGTATTGACGTGGAAGATGGTGTAAGCGGCGTTATCCAGCGCAAGCACTTTAACTATCACAATGGATGGTATAACCCGTCAGACAAATCCTTTTGGGGCTTTGAAAGCGTGGAAGTCGTTGAACATGGAAGCCAGGATGTCCCAACACTACACCATATCAATGAATACCACTTGGGTGAAAGCGCTGAAGTTTTAAAAGGAAAATTAAAGATCGCTCGCCGTGAAAATGATCAGGGAGAACTGTTTGACCAGGAAAGCTATAACTGGGAAATTGCAGAAATTGCTGAGTCCATTGCTGAGGACCAGCGGGATGTTCTGCAAGCGCAATTGACCAAGAATGAACGCATCGTTTTTGAATTAGGTCAGGGCGAGGCGGTGAGGTTACTGACCCAGCTTGCCTATGATAATTTTGGTAATACGATTCGCATTGAAGAGCTTGGCCGTCAGGATGGCAACTGGGGAGATGAGCGGATCACCCGCTGGCGTTACAGTTCCGAATCATCGGCAGGACAGGCCCGGTGGATATTACAACGGCCAATCGAGCGAACAGTCACCGATTTAAACCATCAATTGATTGCCAAAGAGCAATGGTTTTACGACGACGAGAGTTTTAGCGGAGGGAATTTAGGTTTTGTCAGTAAGGGCAATCTGACCCAGCACAGGGCCTGGACCGATGCCAGCAACCCGAACGCCTATATTGAACTTAAGCGTTATCGCTACGACAGTGTTGGTAATATTATTGCGCAGATGGACCCGTTGTGGCCCGAACAGCCGGGGCACCTGGTTGAAACGGTATTCGACCCATCCTATTCACTGTATCCCATTGAAGAGCGTATTCATACCGGTACAAATGTACTTACTGCGAAAGCGAGTTACGATTATACGCTTGGGGTGATGCAGAGCTTCACCGATTTTAATGGGCAGCAAACCCACTATCAATTCGATGACTTGGGGCGACTTACCGCTATTGTAAAACCTGGAGACAGCCTGTCAGCACCGACGCTTGCGTACGAGTATCAGTTAGCACGACCGATCGGAAACGGGTTGATTAGCTGGGTAGAAACACGCCAACGTGAAGACGTGGGCGGTGGCACCATCGACAGCCGCCACTTCTACGACGGCTTGGGCCGAACCCTGATGGTACGCAGTGAGGGTGAACAGCCCGGTCAGGTGGTGGTCAGTGAACACCACCGCTACGATGCGCGGGGCCAGGTCTCTCGCACCGCCCTGCCGTATTTTGCCGAGGGCCTCGCTTACCAGGCCGGCGACCAGGGTCCTCACCAGCGCCGGTACCGCTACGATGCCCTGGGGCGTATGCAGGAAACCCGCCAGCCCTATTCCGCAGAGAGTGGGGAAAGTGTCTTCAGCCGCATTACCTACCAGCCGCTGGTGCAACTGCGGGAGGATGAAGAGCAGACCCGTGCCAACAGCCCCCATGCCGGTGCCGCCAAGCGGCTGGTGTTCGACGGTTTGCAAACTGCCCGGGGTGAATACCGCCTGCGCCAAGTGGATGAAATTGTCGGTGCCAATACCCAGGGCGGCGCTGGCGGTGCCACCTGGTCGACGTACTACGACTACGACCTCAACGATAACTTCACCCGCCTGCAGGATGCGCAAAACAATGTGCGCAGCATGCACTACGACCACCTGGGGCGGATGCGGTTTTTGGACGACCCCAATCGCGGGCAGCGCTGGCAGCACTTCGATGCCGCCGGCAACCTGCTCGCCACCCGCGATGCCCGGGGCCAGGAGCGGCACTATCGCTATGACGGTGCCAACCGCCTCCTGAACGAATATCACCTGCCGCCGCGGGGAGAAGCGCCGGCTGGCGGGCACTGGCAACCGGATGTGCAGCTGGGCACTACGGCCCCTGTGGTGCGCTACCAGTACGACCAGCGCAGCGAAGCGGACGGTGGGTTTTTACGCGGGCGCCTGGCCAAAGTCACCGACCAGGCCGGCTTTGAACAGTGGCGTTACGACGCGCGCGGGCAAGTGGTAGAGCGCCAGCGCAAAATCCTCGGCCCGGATATCGACAGCCCCCTCTACACTACGCGCTTTGTCTACGACAGCGCCGGGCGCCCGGTAAAACAGTTCTATCCCGACAATACCCGGGTGGATTTCCACTACAATGCCCGCGGTCTGCTGGAGCGGATTCCGGGTGTGGTGGAACAGCTGGACTATACCCCCAACGGCGTCCTGCAACACCAGGGGCTCGCCAACGGAGTGGCGACCCACTGGGACTTCGACGAACGTCAGCGCCTCGCCGCCCTGCACACCGTGCGCAGCGCAGACGCACTGCAATTACAGCAATGGGACTACCGTTTTGATGCCGTCTCCAATGTACTGGGCATCGACGACCAGCGCTCCGCCGACGCCCTGACTGCCATGGCTGCTGAACTCGGCGCGGCCGCCCAGGCAGCGTCACTGGCACACAATGTGGTCTACAGCTATGACGACGTCTACCGCCTGACCGGTGTGGCCAATGATCGTGAGCAGACGTATTACAGTTACGACAAAATCGGCAACCTGCTGCAACTGGGCCGTTCCCCCGTCAACCTGCCGGACCTGGCCACCAGTGACGCAATACAGATCACGGACCTGCGCTATGGCGGCAGCAGTGCAAACAGTAACAGCGGCGCCTCCAATCGCACGAGCCGTGGGAATCTGCCCGGGCCCCAGGCCCTGAGCTGGGCCGAGGGTGCAATAGAGTACGACGACAACGGCAACCGGATTCAAGCCGGCGACCAGCACTATCAGTGGGACCACGACCAGCGCCTGGTCACCGCCGGCAACTCCCAGGCGGCGGATCACTACGGCTATGACTTCAAACACCAGCGCCGCTTTAAAATCACCGAGGGTACCGGTGGGGCCCGCAGTGTTACCCTGTATATCGATGCAGACAGCGAGGTGCGCGACGGCCAGCTGCTGAAATACATTCGCCTTGGCCAGCGACGTATTGCCCGCAGTGACCGGGGCGGGGAAACCTTTGCGCCCAGCGCCTACTACCTGCACACCCACCTGGGCTCCACCGCGCTGACGCTGGATGCCGATGCCGGGCTGGTCAACGCCTTTACCTATAAGGCCTATGGCGAACTGGACAGTGTCCTCGGTGACAGCGCGGCGGCCCCCTACGGCTATACGGGCAAGGAGCGGGATACAACCACCGGCCTGGGGTATTTTGAGCGGCGCTACCTGCAATCAGCTTTCGGCACCTTTATCAGCCCGGACCCGCTGCTTAATACCGCGGCGCGCTTTACCGATCCGCAGCGCTGGACGCCTTATCGCTATGGGCGCAATAATCCGATTAGTTATGTTGATCCTAATGGCGAGTTTGTTTTTCTCGCTATTACAATTGCAGTTGTAGCCTATTCTGCATATGAAGGTTACCAGGAGGGAGGTGCGTCCGGTGCTGTTGCAGAAGCGTCCGGCTATAATGATGCTAAAGCGGCTTATAACGATTTGAAAAATGGGGACTATAGTGGAGCTGTTATAGCTGTTGTTGGTGTCGCATGTAAACTCTGTAAGGGCGCGGATAAGGCTATAGAGGGGACGAAGGACTTAACTAAGGCTATAAAGAGTGGATTGCAGCGTGCTGAAGCCGCCCGAGATTCGAAGTTAAATGAGATTTCTCAATTATCCAATACACAAATAAAGAAGGTTTCAACTGTTGTCGGTGCACACGATCCAGCAACTGGTAAAGTTGCGGTCGGAGTTAAACGAACAGGGTGTGATTTTGAGAAATGTGCTGAAGATCTTGCCGCTGAAGCTTTAGGGAATCCAGATCCAAAAACTATTGAATTTACAAAAGTAATTCGACCACGCAACGAGAAGGTAATACCTCGCTGTGATAGATGCACCAATAAATTTGGACCAGAATAAGGTAAATGCATGTTTGATAAAATTGATAGTGTGAATTGGGAACAGTTGCAGCAAGCTCATGGTAATGCTGAGCATGTTCCCTCAGCTATAAAAAACTTAATTTCAGAAGATGCAAAAACTAGGGAAGCTTCTTATTGGCAGCTTGATAATCATATTGTATTGCAGTCAGACCTATATGAAGCATCATTTTATGCTATTCCGTTTCTGATAGAGATATTGCAATCAGACACATCTTTAGGTCGTGATTACGTTTATGATTTGCTTTTTGAAATAGCCAACGGGCATGCTGCTCAAGAATTAAAGTGTTCGTATGATGGTCAAGAGCTTGGGTTAAGAGAGGCTTGTCGCGTTTCTATAATTGATTTTTTACCGGTTTTCTTGAGTGAAGTGGCGGATCTTAATTCTAGTTGCCGAGAGCAAGCGTTGGATCTTTTGATGTCATTGAGTGAGGCTAAAGAAAAAATTGTACCGGTTCTTTCTGCAATTCTTTCTGACGAGGGCGCGGAAAGTAAATTGGGTAATAAACTAAATGAAGCTATTACTGAATTGAACAGTTCAGAATAATTGTCGAATAGCTCACAAATGCGGGCCTATTTTTTAAATCGAGGGTGTTCAAAACCCTGTATCAGCCAAGTAGTCTTATAAACTGATATATTTCTCCAGACGATCAGGGAAGTAGATTGTCAGCTGTGGTACCGATTGTGTAGTACCAAGTTGGATCCCAGCGAATTGCGCGGAGTATGCATCGACGGCCAGGAACCTACGCTGCTATCTCGTGAGGTTCGTATTGCCGTTCGCATCTGATGTACAGTTGCAGTTAACCAAAATCCCTGGCCAATCGCTACCCGCCAGGGAAACTGAATTCGGTGTCGCCTAAAGCTTCGGCTTGATTGTATTCCCTGTAAAAAGGGATTACGGTAGGGTCTGCTGCCCTACCGCCAAGCGGTAATCCGGCCTAAGCGAACAAAAAAACAGAGAATAAAGCCGAAAAAACGCTTAACAATCATTGTGATTCCGCCCGCAAGGCGCCCTGCAACCGGGGCGCTTGCGGGCAATCCACAGCCACAACAAAGCTTCAACCAATAAAGCAGGACCGCATCATGACCGCGTAAATGATAGAAAAACGCCACCCCCCGGTGCTGGAACACCGAGGAATGGCTAACCCCAATAGATAAATAAGCTATCTAGCGAGGCTGTCTTGAATGATACGCCATACACTCGTTCGTCTTCAATAAAGGTCTTTTTGAAGGCGTGCATTCCGGGTCACTCCTGCCCCCGGCGGCGGAGTGTGCTGTGGCGTTGCGTGATGATTGGTGTGGTCTTTTACTTCAGCCGCGCACCGCCTCTCTGGTTGCGTACCCAACCTACAATTCCCTTTACTTTTTTCCCACAAGGACTACGCCTGCGGCGGGATAAACCGCACAAAGCGCTGTGCTTTTTCGGCACCTTTCCGTCACAGGCGACTCAAGGAGCCTATAAAAATGTCTATATTACCCTGTCGATTATTTCAGCCAGTGGAATTGGGGGATTATTTCACCTTCACGCTGGTCGCCATCAAAGAGAACGCGATAGACCTGCATATTGCGCCCGGCAGGGGCAACCGGGTGATGCGGGCCGTGCATTTCCTGCAATGGTTGGATGAGACCTGGGCGCTGAACGAAGCCTGTGCACTGGAGGCGGGCCCAATCAATCAGCCTCCAGCCATCATCAGACCATTCAAGCCGCGACCCGATAAATAAACGGGGCCCTGAGAGTCAGAGCGAGCGCCTCGAAAACCTGTGCAGCCCCAAGCAGCAACGCCAGCGCTTACCTTCTTCTGCTGTCACTGCGGGGCGGTAAGCGCGTCGGCTACCGGGGCTCTTTCGTTTTTGTACTTGCAGCGGTAAGCATCATACGCTTTCCTGTGGGCAAGGTTTTACCGCTTTGCAGTATCCTGGCTGGAAACAGAAAGCGTCTATGGGCACAGGCGGAGCGGACTTGGTGGTGAAGGGCTTCGAGTAATCCCGAAAGGCAGTCAAGGGTACAGTCAAGAGAAAGCGGGATTGCAACTAGACGAAACCCGTTTTACAAGGCAATCCGTTGCGGGCAACTGCAGAAGCTAGAAGTTAGAAGCTAGCAGGGCGCGGTCGACTGCTTAAAGGCATTAACCATCATTTTCGCTTCCTTGAGGCTCAGTAAATAGCCTTTCAGGGAATTGATTCCTGCGCGCACACCGAATGTGATCAGGTGCAGTTCAAGTGTGAAGGCCAGTTCCGATTTCAACCGGGGAGTAAATGCGAGAAAGGCTTTAAAAATGGAGTGGTGTATTCTGTTGAGCAGATTTTGTATTTCTGTATTGCTGGTGGATATATTTTTAGCCTTGTTCTCGAAGGTTTTCAGTTCATCCAGGTGCACAGAAAACCGTTTGAGATTGAAGATAACCGTTCTCTGCTCGCTGTAGCTCGCAATCATGGTACTCAGGGCATCGTTGATCTTTCTGAGGGCGATATAGTCTGTTCTGGTGAGATCTTCGTAAGCGTTGGAGAGGTAGCGGATGGCATCCCTGCGCAACTGGCAAAGCTCGAATAAATGCTGATCATGCTTTTTCATCTCTGCAAGCCGGTATAACTGAAAGGCAATGCCGAACAGGGCCATTGCCAGCAGTAGATAGAGCATTATCCAGACTCCTTTTCATTGACTGGCTTTCTGGGTGCCGCCTTTCTGGTTGGCGGGGAGTAAGAAAAGGCGTTGTCCATCAGCTTCAGAAACCTATCCCGGTATTCCCGATTATCCGCTGCCAGCCGATCGATTTCAAGCTGGCGATCTTTCAGGCGGCCGCGGTACATCCAGAACAACAAGTAGTGTGCAAAGATGAAAAAGATGACAAAGAGACCGTTCTTGAGGCCCATCTCCTGCACAAAGGAGAGTATATCTTTGAGCGTATCGGTCATGCAGTCCCTTAAAGCCGATTTATTATAGGATTCCGCGTATTTTTAACTATCGGAACTATTGAGGCAACTGGATTCAACCCTCCCCAACTGGGCAAAACCTGCCTTTGTCTACCCGTTCCTACTCTGCGCATGGCGCTCAGAAAACGTAAACCTGTCTTACCATTCTTTGCGGAATTTTCAATCTTTCCTGTCAGGGTTATAAAGGCCCCTGGGGCTGGGAGCCCAGCGTAAACAGGTTGTTTTCCGGTATTGACCTCAACCTAAGTTGCGCTGTTAGGCTGCCCCGTATTGAAACCCGGCCCGGAGGATAACAGGCAGATGACAGCAGACACACACAGCATGGATCTGGACAGCTACTTTGCACGTATTGGCTACAGCGGCAGGCCGGCGCAAACGCTGCAAACCCTTAAGACACTGCTAGCCCGGCATGTTGACAGTATCCCTTTTGAGAATATCACCCCCTTTCTTGGTGAGCCGGTCAACATTGAACTGGCCGCCATTGAGAACAAACTGGTGCATCACCAGCGCGGGGGCTATTGTTTTGAACAGAATGCGCTCCTGCGCGCGGTCTTGCAGCAGATCGGCTTTCAGGTGACGGGGCTCGCTGCCCGTGTCTTGTGGCAAATGCCCGAGGGGCATCAATCCGCGCAGTCCCATATGCTACTGCGGGTTGTGTTGGAGGGTGTCCCCTATCTGCTGGATGCGGGGTTCGGCAGCAATACACCCTCGGCCCCTTTGCGGATGGATTCTGCTGCCCGGCAGAGCACCCCCATGCGGTTTACCGCCTGACATTGACAGGGGAGGAATACCTGCTGGAAATCCGCATTGCGCAGGGTTGGGCGCCCATGTATCGCTTTGATTGCAGGCCCCGCACCGCGGGCGATTACAAAATGGCCAACTGGTATTGCTGTACACACCCGGAGTCCCGTTTTGTACAGCAGCTGATTGCAACGCGAATAGTGCCCGAGGGGCGCCATGTGCTGCTGGACCACCAGTTGAGCTACCAACCGATCAATGGATCCAAAACCGAGAAAACGCTGGCCGATGTGAGGGATTTGCGCCGTACTTTGCTGGCGGTGTTTGGTATTGAAGTGCCCTCCGGGGCAGGTGCAGATCGCAAATTGGCAGGTATATTTTAAAAGGTGGCCGCTTAACCGGGGCTGGTGGCAGATCCCCGTCTCGAGCCCTGCGCTTCAGGCTGGTCCGGTGCGCCACCCCCTTTGAACCTCCCGTTGCGGTCCGCCATAATCCGCCCCTCGCAAATCGAACAACGAGTGCTGCATGACCGACACCACTGTCTACGAGGCCACCGAGCGCCTGCCGCTGAAGGCGTATACCGAAAAAGCGTACCTGGATTACTCCATGTACGTGATCCTGGACCGCGCCCTGCCCAATATTGGTGACGGCCTGAAGCCGGTACAGCGGCGTATTGTGTACGCCATGAGTGAACTGGGGCTGAAGAGTTCCGCCAAGTACAAGAAATCTGCGCGCACGGTCGGTGATGTGATTGGTAAGTACCACCCCCATGGTGACAGTGCCGTGTACGAGGCCATGGTGCTGATGGCGCAGCCGTTCAGCTATCGCTACCCGTTGGTGGACGGCCAGGGCAACTGGGGTTCGCCGGACGATCCCAAGTCTTTTGCCGCCATGCGTTACACCGAGTCGCGGATGGGCAATTATTCGCAAGTGCTGTTGTCGGAGCTGGGCCAGGGCACGGTGGACTGGCAGCCCAATTTCGACGGCACTCTGGAGGAGCCCTGTGTGCTGCCGGCGCAGGTGCCCAATATCCTGTTAAATGGCACCACCGGTATTGCGGTTGGGATGGCCACGGATATTCCGCCCCACAACCTGTGCGAAGTGGTCAACGCCACCGTGGCCCTGCTGGAAAACCCCAAAGCCACCGTCGAGGACCTGTGCGCGCATATTCCCGGCCCGGATATGCCCACAGAGGCGGAGATCATCACCCCGCGCGAGGATATGCGCAAACTCTATGAGACCGGTCGCGGTTCCATCAGGATGCGCGCCCTGTGGAGCGGGGAGGAGGGTGATATCGTGGTCACCGCGCTGCCCCACCAGGTCAGTGGTGCCAAGGTACTGGAGCAGATTGCCCAGCAGATGCAGGCCAAGAAGCTGCCGATGATTGCCGACCTGCGCGACGAGTCGGACCATGAAAACCCCACGCGCCTGGTGATCGTGCCCCGCTCCAATCGGGTGGACGTGGAAGCGGTGATGCACCACCTGTTTGCCACCACCGATCTGGAGCGCAATTACCGCGTCAATATGAATATGATCGGTATCGACGGGCGCCCCCAGGTGAAAGCCCTCGATAAAATACTGCGCGAATGGCTGACCTTCCGCGCCACCACCACCCGCCGCCGATTGCAGTTCCGTTTGGACAAGGTGGAGAAACGCCTGCACCTGCTTGCGGGGTTGCTGATCGTCTTTCTCAATATCGATGAAGTGATTGAGATTATCCGCACTTGCGATGAGCCCAGGCAGGAATTGATGGAGCGCTTCGAGCTGACCGAGGTGCAGGCGGATTACATTCTCGATACCAGGCTGCGCCAGTTGGCGCGCCTGGAAGAGATGAAGATTCGCGGCGAACAGGCGGAGCTGGAAAAAGAGCGGGATACCCTCAGCAAAACCCTGGGCAGTGAGCGCCGCCTGAAGACCCTGATCAAGAAAGAGTTGTTGGCTGCCGCCAAGGCATTTGGGGATAAGCGCCGCTCGCCGATTGTCACGCGGGAAGAATCCAGGGCCTTTAGCGAAGCGGAGCTGCTCTCCGCCGACCCGATCACCGTGGTGCTGTCCAGGAAGGGCTGGATTCGCGCGGCCAAAGGCCATGACATCGATCCCGCCGCTCTCAGCTACAAGGCCGGCGACGGCCTGGGTTTTGCCGCGCGCGGCAAGAGCAACCAGCCGGCCTTGCTGCTGGATAGCACGGGGCGCAGTTATGCCATCGCCGCCCACTCGCTGCCCTCGGCACGGGGCCAGGGCGAGCCGCTCAGTGGGCGTATCAACCCGCCTTCCGGGGCCACTTTCGAGGGGTTGTTGATGGGCCCGGACAACCAGCGCATCCTGCTGGCTTCCGATGCCGGCTATGGCTTTATTGCCCGGTTGTCGGACCTGCAGTCGCGCAACAAGTCGGGCAAGGCACTGTTGACCCTGCCCAAGGGCGCCCGGGTACTGTCCCCCTGTGTCCTGCATTGCCCGCAGGAGGCCCTGCTGGCGGCGGTGACTTCCGAGGGCCGGATGCTGGTATTTCCGGTGAGCGAGCTGCCGGAGCTGTCCAAGGGCAAGGGCAACAAAATCATCAATATCACCGCGGCGCGGGCGGCCAGCCGCGAGGAAGTGGTGGTTGGTGTGGCCGTGCTGGAAGGCAAAAGCCAGCTGTTGGTACACGCGGGCAAACGTCACACCAGGATCAGGATTTCGGAGATGGATCACTACCGGGGCGAGCGCGGCCGCCGGGGTAACAAGCTGCCGAGAGGCTTCCAGAAGGTGGACAGGATCGAGGTGCTGGAAAAGTAGGCACAGCGCACCTGCAGCCAGTGGGGCAGGCGGCCGCCAGGGCCGCTTTGCGCACTGCCCCGCCACACCACCATTCCCCTGTACATTGATGAAATATTCATCAGGCCTATAATGGGGCCCCTAAAGAGGTAGAACGCGCCAGCAAACGGGGTTGTGGCCGGGCTCCGTGTCTGGCTGCCCTGGGCCATGTGCCGGTCACCGCACCGTAGTATCCATCCCGTCAAAGAGCCGAGCTCCGATACCGATGTGAACCGGAGAAAAAAGCGGGCGCAGCAGACCCGCCCGCAGGCGCTGGTGGGGTTTTGCTTTGAGAGCGACAACCGTGTCAGTGGCCATGGCAGCGGCTGCACAGAAACCTGACACCCGAAGAGAGTGAATGTGACGGACAAGCGGCACTTAAAACTGGGCCCTGTGGCCTTGCGCAAACTGGGCCTGGTGCTGGCGGTGGTTATCCTGGCAGCCGGCTGGCGCCTGTTTGGCGGAACCCATCTGGTGGAGGCCGAATATGCCTTCGTCAAAGCCGATAAGGTTTCCCTGGCTCCGGAGGTGAGCGGTGTCATCACCCGGGTGCTGGTACGCGCCAACCAGCCGGTGCACCAGGGACAGTTGCTGATCCAGATAGATCGCACCGCCTTTGAACTGGCCGTGGCGGAAGCGGAGGCGCACCTGGCCCAGGTGCGCAACGGGCTGCTGGCGCGCCGCGCCGAGTATGCCGAAGCCGATGCAGCCCTGCAGCAGGCGCGCAAAGATGCAGAATTCTACCGGCGCCAATTGGCGCGCAATGAAAAGCTCGGCCAGATGGTTTTTTCCGAGGCGGAACTGGACAGTGCGCGTCAGCAGCTGGAGCAGGCCGGGGCGCAGATTGCGATCAATGCCGAGAAGCTCTCCAGCCTGCGCGCAAAACTGGGCGGTGATCCGGATATCGCTTTGGAGGAGCAGGCCGATCTGAAAGTGGCCCAGGCGCAACTGGACAGGGCCCGCTTCCAGTTATCGCGCACCCGAATAATCGCCCCGGCGGACGGCACTATTGCCAATACCCTGCCCCAGGTGGGGGAAATGGCCACGGTCGGCACCCGCCTGCTGGACATGATCGATTCCAGCGATCTGTGGGTGGAGGCGGAGCTGGAGGAAACCGCGCTGGGCCGTGTGCGTGTAGGCCAGCAGGCAGAGGTTACCCTGGCGGCCTATCCGGATTTCCGCTGGCAGGCCCAGGTGGACAGTATGAGCCCCGCAAGCAGCAGCGAATTCACCCCGTTACCCGGGCAAGATGCCAGTAGCCGCCGGGAGGGGGTCGTGCAGCGGGTGCCGGTGCGGCTGCGTCTCTACCCGCTCAAGGATGCACCGGTTCTGCGCGCAGGCATGAGCGCCGAGGTGCGGATTGATACCGGCGAGGACGACAAGGTTATAGCGGCGCGGGCCTCCAGCGGCGCGCGCGGCAGGGTAGTCCTGTAGGGTGATCCTGCCTGTAGCGGCGTTTCCCGCAGCCGGCGGCCCGCCCCTGGACGCGGATCTGTACCGCTTGGGGCTTACTGCACCCGCTGCCAGGTCTGGGTGCGGTAGAAGAACCCCAGGTAACCGCGCAGCTTGAGCGTATTGTCGCCCTCGAGCCAGAACTTGCAGTCGTACACTTTGCCCTTGGTGGGGTCCATAATCTCCCCGCCCGAGTATTTGTCCCCCTTCTTCACCATCCCGGTAATCACATCCATGCCCACAAGCGGTTTGCCTTTCAGGTCGCCGGGGCATTTTTCACAGATGGTGTCACTGGGCCTGGAGAGAAGCGTTGCGATTTTGCCGTAGTATTTGCCACCCTTTTCGTAGATTTCCACAATGGACTTGGGCTGGCCGGTTTCATCGTCGATGGTGCGCCACTGGCCCACAACGTCTGCGGCACTGGCCTGCAGGGCGATCAAAAGGCCGAGGGTAACCAACAGCAGGTTTTTAATCATCGGTTGTTGTTCCTCTATTTATTTGTGACCAGGATATTATAAAAATTCATACCCTGCGATACCGGCGGGCTGTCACCCACAACAGGGATCCGCAGAAAACCGGCCTGCGGCGGTCCTACCCCGGTAGCATCTCGGTCACTGCGCCTCAGGAAGAGCAGCTGAGGGGGATGCGCTTGGCGGACTCCGGGGGGGCAATGGCCCAGACCTCGTGCTGCGGGTGCTCCTCGAAGGGGGACTGCAGCAGCCGGCGCAAGATCCGCAAGGGATGATAGTCGCCCTTTTCGGCAGCCTCGATGACCTTCTGTGCCAAATAATTGCGCAGAGTGTACTTTGGGTTCGCTTCTAGCATGGCGAGGCTGCGCCTGCCGGCGTCGCTGTTTTCCCGCGCCAGACGGCTGTCGTAGTGCTCCAGCCACTGTGTCAGTTCGCTGTGCTGCGCGGGGGGGATCCGCTCGTGCAGCGCCGAGGCTGGCCTCTCACCGCGGTAGCGGGACAGGGTGCGAAAAAACAGGGCGTAGTCGGTCCCGCTGTGCTGCAGTAACTGCAGCAGCGCCGCACACAGTTTGTGGTCGCTCTCCTCCTCGGTGGCCAGGCCCAGTTTGGCGCGCATACGCGCGGCGTAGGCGTCGGTGACCATGGGCTGAAACTGTTCCAGACAGTCGCGCAGGGTGTCCACCTCCACAACACCGGAGAGGGCATGGGCCAGGGCGTTCAGGTTCCACAACACCACTCCGGGCTGCTGTGCGAAGGCGTAGCGACCGGTGTGGTCCGAGTGATTGCAGATATACGCGGGATCGTAATCGTCCAGGAAAGCGTAGGGGCCGTAGTCGAAGGTATCGCCGATAATCGACATGTTGTCGGTGTTGAGTACGCCGTGGGCAAAGCCCTCCGCCTGCCAGCCCGCCACCAGTTCCGCGCTGCGTCTGGTCGTGAAGCGCAGCAGCGCCTCGGCCTGCCCGCCCGCGCTGAGCCCCTCGGAATCCGCGACAAAGCGCCTGCAGATCTCGCCGATCAGCTTTTGCAGGGCCTGCAGTTGCTTGGTGTAAAACAGGTACTCGAAGTGGCCGAAGCGCACGTGACTCTCGGCCACACGAATCAACATCGCGCCCTGCTCGATCTGCTCGCGCGTGACCGGCTCGTCGCTGCCGACGATGCACAGGGCACGGGTGGAGCGGATGCCCAGCCCGCTCAGGGCCTCCCCCGCCAGGTACTCCCGCAGGGTGGAGCGCAGCACCGCGCGGCCGTCGCCAAAGCGGGAGTAGGGGGTCAGTCCGGCGCCTTTCAGGTGCAGCTCCCAGCGCCGCCCGGCCTGTTCGATCTCACCCAGCAGCAGCGCGCGGCCATCCCCCAGGTCCGGGTTGTAGACCCCAAACTGGTGACCGGCGTATTTCATCGCGAAGGGGCGGCTGCCCTTGAACAGCCTGGCCCCCGATCCCAACTGGGCCCAGGCGGGGTTTGTGGCCTCTTCGGGATCGATGCCCAGCAGCGACAGCACGGCGGGATTGGTGTCGATCAAGCGGGGATGTCTGAACGGCGTGGGCTCGATCGGGGTGCCAAAGGCATCACCCAGATCGGCGTAATGGTGGCTGAGGGTAACTTCGCTGAGTTTCATAGTGACTGAGTGTAGGGTGGAAAGTGATACGGGGCCCGCTGCGCAGGGTACGCGGAGACTCAGGCATGGGGAAAGTCATACGGCCAGCAGACGCAGCGGGTGGGGTTGCGACTGCCAGTGCTGCTCCTCCTGGTAAAGCAGTTCCTCAATGGCTGGGCTGGCGTCCAGCCACTGGCGTTCAACCTGCAGGCGGTAGGCGTCTCCCTGGCGGGCCAGGTTGATGCCCTGCAGCGAGCGCTCGCTGCGGTCGCGGTGGATGATACAGCCCAGACGCAGGCACAGCAGCAGATCCGGATTGGGGTGGAAACCGTAGTGTTCCCTGGGTTTTTTGATACGACCGCGCTGGTTGCGCACCAGGTAGGCCAGGTGTTCCTGTTCGCTTTTGGAAAAACCCGCCATATCGGCGTGTTTGATCATATAGGCGCCCAGCTTGCGGAAGTTGCTGTGGGTCAGTGCCAGGCCCAGTTCGTGTAATTGAATGGCCCAGCGCAGCCGCTGCCTGTCCTCCCGTGGGCAGGTCGGGCGCAACTGCTGCAGCAGCTTGAGGGCGGTATCACTGACACGCCGGACCTGGTTGGTGTGCACCTGCCAGCGCTGCATCATCGCCCTCACGGTCTCGAAGCGACGGTCCCCGCCGTGCAGCCGTCCGGCCAGGTCGTACACGATGCCTTCGCGGATCCCATAGGGAGAGACCGCCATGCGCTGTATGTCCAGTTCGCAGAAAATGGCGTGGAGTATCGCCAGGCCGGCGGCAAAGACCGGGCGTCGCTCCTCTTCCAGGTGGGGCAGGTCCAACTCTGCGATATGTTCTGCCGCAGCGACCGTGCTTGCCAACTGGTCGATATCCCCGCGTTTGATATCCGCCACCTCGCCGCCGTTGAGTACCCGGGATACCGCTTTGACGGTGCCGGAGCAGCCAATCACTTCGGCTTCTGCGGCCATGTGTTGCAATTCCTGCAATTTCGCGCGCGCCGCCCGCTGTGCCCGGTGAAAATGGTTGACGGTGCACCTGCCAATAATGCCGTCGGCAAAATAGCGCTTGCTGTAAACCACACAGCCCATATACAGGCTCTGCAGTTGCTCCGGCGTTTCACTGGCGCGCACCAACTCGGTGGAGCCGCCGCCGATATCGATAATGCAACGCGGTCGGGGCGGCTCGTCCGCAGCGGCCATCACACCGGTATAAATCAGGCGTGCCTCCTCGATGCCACTGATAATTTCCACCGGTGTACCGAGGATGAACTCCGCCTTTTCGAGAAAGGTGTCCGCACTGGCCGCCGCGGCGCGTAACGTCTTGGTGCCCACCACGCGGATATGGTCTGCGGGCAGCTTTTCCAGTACCGGCCGGAAGCGCTGGAGCGCAGCCAGGGCGCGCTCGGAAATCACCGAGTCCAGGTGGCGTTTTGCATCCAGGCCCTCGGCCAGGCGCACCATGGCGTGGTCCGTATGCAGGCGCAGCATGCGCTGACCGCGGAATTCCGCCAGCAGCAGGTGAAAGCTGTTGGAACCCAGGTCGAGGGCGGCGTAGCGTTCTGTCGGAGTCTGCATCGGCATCCCGGCTCCCTTGTGAATTGAGACGGTTATCTGCTCTACTATTAGCGGTATAATCCTGTGATCAGGATAGGCGTCCCCGGCCCTTGAAGCCGGGGCGCGCTTTTGCGGCATTCCCCGCATCTGGGGGGCAGTGCAGCTGGTTGCCACTTCCCCGGGGCAGATGGCATTTCACAGGAAGCCGAAGGTATTTTCGCAGATTGCCCATGCCTAATGATATACCCCTCTACCCGAAAGAATTGAGCTGGCTCTCCTTCAACGAGCGGGTCCTGCAGGAAGTGGAGGATGAAAGCGTGCCCATTATCGAACGGGTGCGCTTTTTGGGGATTTTTTCCAACAACCTGGATGAATTTTTTCGCGTGCGCGTTGCGGATGTGCGCCGACTTGCGGCTTTTGCCAGAGGGGAGGCGCAGAAAAAACACTTTGCCAAGCTGCTGGGCCAGATAAACGAGCGGGTATTGCGCCTGCAGAGGCGCTATGCCCGCGCCTACGCCAAGGTCATGGCGGGCTTGGGCCAACAGGATATTTATCTGGTTAAAGAGAGCAAATTAACGCAGCCGCAGCGAACATTTGTGGAGGACTATTTTCACCGGGAGGTACTGCCGGAACTGGAGCCGTTTTTTATTGATGACCGCGAAACCATGCCTCTGCTCAATGAAGCGCGTATCTATTTTGCGATCCAGCTGCAATTGAAAGACGGTTCGCTGCCCTGTGCGGCTATGGAGATTCCCACCAATACGCTGTCTCGCTTCGTCCTGATCCCCCCGCGCGAAGGCAAGCGCGAACAGGTCTATATCGTACTGGACAATATTATTCGCGCTTGTTTGGTGGAGGTATTTCGCGATGTCCTGCCCATTCGCACGGCGCGTGCGTATATGTTCAAAATCAGTCGGGATGCGGAGCTGGAACTGGGCGAGCAGATCACCCAGAACCTTGTGGACCGCATGGAAAAATCCCTCAAGCGGCGCAGGCGGGCCGATCCTGTGCGCCTGGCCTACGATGCGGACATGCCGCCAACGCTGCTGAACCTGGTGAAGAAAAAACTGAAGATGGGGCGCTATGATACCTATACACCGGGGGGGCGTTATCACAATTCCAAGGATCTGATGAAATTTCCCGCAGGTGCTGCCCGCCACAACTACAAGCCTCTGGTACCATTGCCGACCCTGCCCTGCGGCGAGAGCGCCTTCTCCCATATACGCCGTGCCGACCGTCTCTATTACTACCCCTATCACGACTTCCGCGTCATCACCAATTTACTCGCCTCCGCCGCCATTGATCCACTGGTACATGAAATTCGCATTAATCTCTACCGGGTGGCAAAAAATTCCCAGGTGGTTGCCGCACTGGTCAATGCGGTGCGCAATAACAAAAAGGTCATTGCGGTTGTGGAATTGCGCGCACGTTTTGATGAGTTGGCGAATATCCACTGGTCAGAGGAGTTGCGCGACGCCGGCGTCGAAGTGATCTACGGGGTGCCGGGCTTAAAGGTGCACTGCAAGCTGATCTCCATTATTCGGCGGGAAGAGGGGAAAACGCGATACTACAGCCATTTGGGCACAGGCAATTTCAACGAAAATACCGCGCGCATCTACTGTGATTTCAGCCTGCTCACCAGCAACCAGGCACTGGGGCGGGATGTGCACAACGTGTTTGAGTTGATCCGCTCCACCCGGCGCCGGCCGGTATTTCAGCATATTGCGGTTTCCCCGCTCACGAATCGCGCGGCCCTGATGCAGGCGATCGACAGAGAGATAGAGGCGGCCGCTCAGGGGCGCCGCGCCGAACTGTTTTTCAAATGCAACAACCTGGTGGATAGCCAGATGGTCGAGCGCCTCTACCGCGCCGGCGCCGCCGGGGTCAAGGTTCGCATTATTGTGCGCAGCATGTGCGCGCTGGTCTGCGAGACCCCGGGGCTCTCGGAGAATATCCAGGTGATCAGCCTGGTGGACAAATTCCTGGAGCACGCGCGGGTGTATATTTTCCACAACGGGGGAGAGGAGTTAATATGGATGTCATCGGCGGACCTGATGACGCGCAATCTGGATCACCGGGTCGAGGTGACCTTTCCCATTACCCAGAGCGCGCATCGCAGCCTGGTGCGCAAAATCCTCGAGCTGCAATGGAGTGACAACCAGAAAGCGCGGGTTCTGGATGCGCGGCAGAGCAACCGGCGCCTGGCCAATAACACAGGCCGGGGATGTCGCGCCCAGGATGCGATTTATCGCTATCTGAAACAGCACAGCACCGCCTGAGCCTCTTAGTCCCGGCTAAAGCCCACCAGTTGTCCGCGGCTGAAAGAGAAGCGGTAGCGCTGCCCCACCTGCAGTTGTCCGCTGCAGGGAGATTGAATGGTCATGCGCGGATAGTGCGGCGTACTCGCCCAGGCCTGGAAGTCGTTGCCGGGCCCACTGCCGACCAGCCAGTAGTAATCCCCGTTGTTGCAAAAAGCCTGCGGGGCACAGCGCTCCCCCCCCCACACATAGGCGTTGACATCATACTGCACAGGCAGGCCGGGGTTTTCCCGGAAAGGTCTGCGCGGGTTATCGGTAAAGAGGTAGAGATCGTCAAAGGCAATGGGGGGGAACCCCCGTGCGGGAGTGGTACAGCTGACAACCTGGGGTTTGCCGGTGATACGCGCATGGGGTGGGGGTGCTTTCTCCTTGCCCGCAATGGCCATTTCGCTGGGGAAGTAACCGCAGCCGCTGGCAGATAGCAGGGCCAGGGCCACAAGGTTTGCACCCCATGCACGAATACGCACACATCACCTGTTCAAGTAGCGGAGACCTCCTACCAATATAGTCATTTATTACCCAGCTACCGTCTGCCTGCAGATGCCAGGGAGCGGCGGCGAAAGCGCCACTTGCGCCGGTAGGGGAATGCGCTCTCCACATGGCCGGCGTGTATGCGATCCTGGAGCCGTCTCCAGTAACGGTAGTCGTACAGGTCGCTGTGAAGCTCCTCGAAGGCAGCGCGCGCGGTGGGATTGCCGGAGAAAAACAGGCGGAATTCCTCGGGGAACACATCCGCTTCGTCCACGGTGTACCAGGGTTTGTCCGCCAGTTCCTGCTCGGCGGTGCGCGCCTCGGGAATTTTGCGAAAGTGGCACTCGGTCAGAGGGCACAGCTCGTCGTAATCGTAAAAAACCACACGACCGTGTCGGGTGACCCCAAAGTTTTTTAGGAGCATATCCCCGGGGAAGATATTGGCGGCGGCCAATTGCTTGATGGCGTTGCCGTATTCCTCCATGGCTTCGCGGGTTTCCTCTTCGCTGGCGTTTTGCAAATACAGGTTGAGCGGCTCCATGCGGCGCTCCACATAGAGGTGCCTGATAATGACCCACTTGTCGGTGATCAACAGTTTTGAGGGCACAAGATCCCGTAGTTCCTGTAGCAACGCCTCACTGAAGCGATTGCGGTAGAAAATAAAGTTGGTGTATTCCTGGGTGTCTGCCATACGCCCGACCCGGTCGGAGCGGGATACAAATTTGTACTTTTCGCGGACAATTTGTTCAGTGACAGTTTTGGGCCGGTCAAAGTGGTCCTTGATGACTTTAAATACCACCGGGTAGGAGGGCAGGGTAAACACACTCATCACCATGCCCTTAATGCCCGGCGCAATCACAAATTGATCGTTGCTCACCTTCATGTGGGCGAGAATATGCCGGTAGAACTCCGTCTTGCCGTGTTTGTGGAAGCCGATCGAATTATACAATTCGGACCTTTCTTTCAAAGGCATAATCGTGGAGAGAAAGCGCACGAAACGGGAGGGAATGGGCGCGTCCACCATAAAGTAGGAGCGGGTAAAGCTGAAGATGATACTTGCGGAATCGTTACTGTGCAGCAGGGTGTCGACAAAGATGCCGCCGCGGCCATTGTTCAGACAGGGCAGAATCATCGGCATCACTTCACCGTGAAAGATCATACGCCCGACCAGGTAGGCGGCTTTATTGCGATAGAACACCGACTCCAGCATGTCCACACGCAGTTGTTTGCCGCTCCCCAGGCTGGCCAGCGGCACTGCGCGCAGGGCGGCACAGATATTCTCCACATCGCGGGGCAGATTCTCCCATGGGACAGAGAAACCGAAGTCCCCGAGGATCTCCTCCACCATCTTTTCGAGGCCATTGCGGGCACTGTAACTGATATAGATGCTGTAATCCCTGAGGGGCTTGTCGTCGGGGGTGCGCGAGGGTTTCACGAAGATATTGCTGTCGTGAATATGGGCGTGATCGAACTGGCTGCAAAAGACCGAGTTAAAGAAGGTCTCGGCGATTTCGTAATTGCTGTGACTGGCGATCAATTGGGCATAGGTGGCGCGGGCGTCCCGCCACAGCGCCAGTTGGCTGGTATCCTTGCTGGTGACGGAATGCACCAGTCTCAACACCTGGTTGACCTTGGTTTTATACAGGTCAATGCGCGCTTTGCTGACCTGGCGCACCGCCTGCCAGGCGGCGGTCTCGAAGCGCGCCTTGGCGCCCAGAGTGATGTTCTGAAAATCTGCAAAATACGCATCGAAGCCATTCAGGATGGTTTTCGCGATGCGGCGGGCGGTCGGGGAGTGGTTAGTCATACACTAGACTTTGATTCTGGGGCACAGGGTTTCCATTCGGCAGTCAAACCCGTTTTCTCGGATTGGTGTGGTGGCCGCCTCTGTTCTACTGGCGCAATTTCGTGCTGCTGCGCTTCAGGATCTGATGCCGGCCTGCGATCTGCGCTGGAGTGCGCAAGGATAGTAGCACGGCTGACCGGGGTGATTATTGAACGATTGGATCAACTGTTTTGTCATTTTCTTCGCAGTGATCGACCCTGTGGGTACACTGCCGGTCTTTATTGCGGTTACCGCCGGTCACGCGGAGTGGAAAAAGCGCAGGATCGCCTGCCTGGCAGTGCTGATTGCCACCGCTATCCTGCTGTTCTTTTTGGTTGTGGGTCAGTTTCTGCTGGAGGCCATGGGAGTGCCGCTGTCCGCTTTTGAGGTTGCCGGTGGCACAGTGCTGTTCCTGTTTGCCCTCACTATGATTTTTGGTGACAGCAAGCCTGAACAGGAGGTGGAATTTGTGCGGGAGGGTCATGAAACGGCCATATTCCCTCTGGCAGTGCCCTCGATTGCCTCACCGGGGGCAATGCTCGCCGCCGTCGTGCTGACAGATAATTACCGCTTCAATGTGATGCATCAATTGAAAGCCGCGTCGGCAATGCTGGCGGTATTGCTGATCGTGCTGGTGCTTATATTGATGGCCAAATGGATATACCGCTTTATTGGGCCTGCCGGTGCCAGTATTGTCAGTCGGGTCATGGGGCTTGTTTTGGCCTCGGTGGCAACAACGAACGTACTGCTTGGGATCCAGCAGTTCTTCTCAATCTGATCTGCAGGCCGGTCCCGGTTGGCTGCGCGCCGGTGCATCGGGTTCCGGGACCTGTCGTACATTGCCGACTCAAACAACCATTCTCGCGAACTGGACTGGCCAGCAGTAAACACGGGGATTGGTCCTGTGGGAAAAGCGCCCTGCGCGAACGCGTTTATTCTCTCGCCCGTGTGCATACACTCACTGCCTTAGCCCTTAGCCCTTAGCCCTTAGCCCTTAGCCCTTAGCCCTTAGCCCTTAGCCCTTAGCCCTTAGCCCTTAGCCCTTAGCCCTTAGCCCTTAGCCCTTAGCAGGGTCTTAGCTGCCCACTGTCTTGTCATCGACCCGGTAGATGGCCAGTACCGATGGGCGTGGCGGCAGTTTCGGGTCGTTATCTGGCCAGCGGTGCAGGGGGTTGTCATAGGTGGAACTGCGCCCTTGCGCGGGGTGTTGTACAGATACAAACAGGGTTTTGCCATCGGGTGTAAATTCCGGACCGCAGACTTCGGCACCTTGGGGGCATCCGAAAAAGTGCTTTGGCGCGGCGCGCAGGGGACCCTCGGTGGCCATGGCCCAGAGACCGTCGTGAAAACCGAAGCGTTCGCAACCATCGGTGGCTATCCACATATTGCCGCGGGGGTCGAAGGCGACATTGTCCGGATTGGCAAACCAGCCGTGGGGGGAGATACTGTCACTGGACTGCTGGCCATAGGCACCCCGCTCGGCGGGGTCCCCGGCATTGGGATCACCCCCGAGCAGAAAGAGCTGCCACCGGAAGTGATCGCTGGTGTGGTCGCGGTTGCCGCTGGTGCCCGGCGGTGCAATTTCCAGGACGTGGCCGCGGGTGTTGTGCGCACGGGGGTTGGCGGCATCGATATCGCTTTTGCGGCGCTGTTTGTTTTTGGTCAGCATCACGTAGGTGCAGTCATTATGAGGGTTGGTCTCCACGTCCTCGGGGCGATCCATGGGGGTGGCGCCCAGTAGAGCAGCGGCGCGGCGCGCGTCGATCAGAACATCGGCCTGGTTGCGAAATCCGTGCTCTTCCGTGAGCGGCCCCTGTCCGTAGCGCAAAGCCAGCCATTCCCCCTGGCCATTGTCTGCAAACCTTGCAGCATAGAGTGTGCCTTCGGTCAGCAGCTCCCTGTTGCCGGCATTGTCCTCGGGCCGATAGATGCCCCGGGAGATAAAGCGGTACACGAACTGGTGTTCGTCATCGTCGCCACCGTAGGCCACCACCGCCTGGCCAGGCTTACACACCAAGGTAAATCCCTCGTGCTCAAAACGCCCCAGGGCCGTGAGCTTGCGCGGCCTGGATGCTGGATTGTAAGGGTCGTATTCCACCATCCAGCCAAAGCGGTTGGGTTCGTTGGGCTCCACCTGGATATCGAAGCGGCGATCATAGTTCCCCCAGTTGCGGTTCGAGGGGGTGATACCAAAGTTGTGATGATTGCGCGCCTCGCGGGGGTCTTCTATTTTTTCGGGGTCCCCTTGAAAGGCACTGCCAAATCCCTCTTCCGCGATCAGTACTGTCCCCCAGGGGGTTTTGCCGCCCGCGCAGTTGCCGATGGTGCCCAGCACCCGTCTGCCTGTGGGGTCTTCTGCCGTGCGCAGTCGCCTGTCTCCGGCAGCCGGGCCGCGGATCTCCATCGCTGTGGCTGCGGTAATCCGCCGGTTGTAGGGGCTGTCTAAGTGTATCTGCCAGCCATCCGGGCCGCGTTCGATTTCCACAACCGAGTGACCACAGGCGGCTTGCTCTACCGCTACATGGGCGCCACTGACACCGCGAGTGGCACTGAATGCATCATTGTAGCCGGAAAACATCAGGTGGGGTT
Source organism: Microbulbifer sp. 2205BS26-8 (assembly GCF_030731025.1). Lineage (NCBI taxonomy): Bacteria > Pseudomonadati > Pseudomonadota > Gammaproteobacteria > Cellvibrionales > Microbulbiferaceae > Microbulbifer > Microbulbifer sp. 2205BS26-8. The sequence continues at coordinate 91,297 of NZ_JAVAMR010000004.1, forward strand.
GGGTGTATTCGTGGTTCACACACAACAGCCCGCGCGCGCTGTTGCGGCTCTGGACGTGCATATCCCCCCGGTTCGGGGGGGCATTCGGGGCCAGGGGCATAAAAGCGATAAAGTCATTGTTGTAGCCAAAGCGCTGCTGCTGGCTTTTGCTGTCCAGCTTTTCCGGGTGAAAAGGGACATCCGTCTCGGTGATGGGGTCGCCCCAGCGCAGTAGCAGGTCGGCGCGGTACCCCTCTGGCAGGTGATGTTGCGAATCCAGGGCGTGGGGAATTTCCGTAAAAGAAAGGTTCTCCCTGTGGTTTTTTTTCTCCTCGCTGCTGCAGCCGGGCAACAGCATGAGTTTGCCGGCGGCCCCGGCAGCTGCTGTGGTACCCAGGGCTTTCAGCAGGGTACGTCGCGGGGGATGTTTGGGATGGTAGCTCACATTCTGCTCCGGTAGAGGGCGTTGATAGGTGCGATCAACCGCCTTGGTGAATCTCTGCGGTACGGTTTGCCAGGCCGGACACCGGGCGGTTGTGCCCGTGCCATGGCCAGAGCTGATCCACAAAGGCTTCAGGTTTCCATAGGGAGATTAGCGGTCAATTTTGAAAGATTAATGACATTTTAAAAAAAACGTCACGCAACAGTCATAGTCACCACTTAGTCTGCGCTGCGCTAAAAGACGCCACCGGCAAAACGGGAGTGGGGATGTGATGAAAGATAACAGCCAGTGTTTGCGGCGGCTGAATATGCCTTTGATGGCGCTCGCTGTGGCCATGCATACAACAGGTGCGGTTGCGCAGCAAGACGAGCCACAGGCCATGGAGACGGTAGTGGTCACCGCCCAGGCCAGCAATGCACGCAGTGATCTGGAGCGCCAGCGCAACGCCAACAAAGTGGTGGCGGTACAGACCTCCGATGCGATCGGGGAACTGCCGGATGCCAATGTGACCGAGGCACTGCAGAGAATGCCCGGTGTGTTTATTGCCCGCGACCAGGGCGAAGGGCGCTTTGTGGGTGTGCGCGGAATAGACCCCAACCTGAATGCCTCAACGATCAATGGGATAAGCCTGCCGGCACCGGAAACGGACAGTCGTGCGGTGGCCCTGGATGTTATCCCCTCGGATCTGCTCGCCAGCCTGGAAGTCTTCAAGACCCTGACCCCGGATATGAGCGCCGATTCGATTGGAGGGGCCATCGAGATCAAGAGCCTCAATGCCCTGGATTACGATGACAACCAATACAAATTCAGTGCAGAGAACAGCTACAGCAGTCTTCAGGAAGAAAACAGTCCCAAGCTTGCCGCGAGCATGACCCATGTATTTGCTTTGTCCGGTGACAGAAGATTGGGTATGGCCTTGGCCGCCAGTCATCAGGAACGCCATTTCGGTTCGGAGAATATCGAAACCGATGGCCGCTGGGAGCATTTTACCGCAGTGGACGGCAGCACCGGTATTGGCGCTAGAGAGATTGAACAGCGCGATTACACCATCACACGTGAACGTACCGGCATTGCGGCCAATTTTGATTTGGATCTCGGCAACGATGCCAGCCTCTACTTGCACAGCCTCTATTCAGACTTTGCAGATGAAGAGATCCGCCAGCGCAATTCCTGGAAACTGGATGCGGAACGGGATGTGCCGGAAAGTATCTCGGATAATTCGGCAGAGTGGGAAGAGGCAGCGCTAGAAAAATCCCTCAAGGATCGTCGGGAACAACAGGAAATTCTCTCTGTGGTTTTTGGTGGCGAGCACTATTTTGATCTTTGGAATTTCTCCTATGCCCTGGGGTACTCTCACGCAGAGGAAACCGAACCCCATCGCCGCGATAGCACTTTCGTTCTGGAACCCTTGCGTCTGGGGTACGTGGAGGCCGGTAAAACCCCGCGTATGGCCGTGGGCAGTGAAGGGCTGGAAAAAGTGTTGGACCCGGCCAGCTACCAACTGGATGAGCTGGTCATTGAGGACAATGACACCGAGGACGGAGAACTGAGCCTGCGCCTGGATTTTAGTCGCGAATTTGAATGGGCCGGTAATCCGTCCACCATACAATTTGGCCTGCACGAACGCCAGCGGAAAAAGCAAGGGGATTTGAACGCAACTGTCTACGAAGGTTTCGCAGGCGATTACACCCTGGCTGACTTTGCCCGCAACAACATTGATTACCATCTGGATACATTTGGTCCGGGTATCAATGCCGGCAGCCTCAATCGTTTTATCAACAACAATCTCGCCGACTTTGAGCTGGATGAAGCCGAAACTGCATTGTCTTCAGCGCGCGATTACACCATGCGGGAGGATATCAGTGCGCTCTATGTCATGAATACGGTGGATTTGCAGCGATCCCAATGGGTTTTCGGAGTGCGTTATGAGTATACAGACTTCACTGCTGAAGGTGTGCGGGTGGTCGAGTCGGAGGAGCCCATTCCCCAGGCCGAGCCTATTGCCGAAGGAGTGTATGCCAGTGCGGTCGATTACCAGCGCGATTACGGATTGTTTTTCCCCAGTGTCAATTTCAGGTTCGATTACAACGACAATATCGTCCTTCGCGCGGCTTATAGCGAGTCGCTGTCGCGGCCCTCGTTTGGCTATCTGAACCCCTCCCCAGCCAAAATCGAGTACGATGAGGGTGAGTTGAAGGTGGAAGCGGGCAATCCCGGCCTGCAACCTTACCAATCCCGCAATCTGGATTTCTCCGCCGAGTACTACGCCGATAGGTTGGGCATGTTTTCTGTAGGTCTGTTTCACAAGCATATAGACCATTTTATTGTCCTGTCCGATGTGTCCAGCACGGCGGATTTCAGTCAGTATGTGGGGACTCTGCCGGTTGAGGAAGCGGAAGTTCTGCAGCCCATCAATGGCGACAGTGCCCGCATCGGCGGCGTTGAGCTAGCCTGGACCAGGGGCTTTGACAATGGCTTTTTGCTGCGGGCCAACGCTACCTTAACGGATTCTCAAGCGCGCCTCGGCCTGGGGGCAGACAGACAGCGCAATGACAGCATCTCCCTGCCCTCCCAGGCAGATGTGGTGGGTAATTTTGTTGTGGGCTACGAGCGCGATGCATTTAGTCTGCGTTTGTCCGCCGCTTTCCGCGGAGAACGCCTGTTGGAAGTGGATCTTGAAGATGCAGCCGGTGATCGCTATGAGGACGATCACCTGCAGCTGGATTTCTCCGCCCGCTATCGTTTCGAAAATGGCTTGCAGCTGACCTTCACTGGAGTGAATCTCACCGATGAACCTTACTATGTGCACAATGGTGGTTTCAACGGGCAGTATGACGAGTACGGCCCCACCTACGCCCTGGGTCTCAGCTATAGCGGTTTTTATTGATCCAACAGGGAATTTGGGTTCTGCCTGCCAGTCGCTTTTAGGTCCCGGTGCATTTTCACTGGCGATCACAGCGATCGCCAAGGATTGAAGCCGGCTTGTGCTGGGAGAGCCTTGCGTTGGTGGGGGGAGCCAGTTGGGATTTTATTGTTTCGCTTTTATTGATCTGATGTCTGATATGAAAAGAACGTGTTTTTGTACTGCAGGTATACTGCTGAGCGCTCTTTTGAGCGGTTGTGACGGTACACCCGAAACCCCTTTACAGGGGGAGAAAAAGCTGCCGAGGCAGGAAATTGCGCTCGGTGCGATTGAGGCGGAGCAGATGGTGCCGGTACGGCTTGACGGCCGGCAACGCCTTCTCTTAGCCAGTGAGCGCCGTGGGCTGCTGCTGTTGGATGGACGTGGCGATACCCTGGCGGCACAAGCGGGTAGCCTGGAACAACTAGCCGCACAGGAACAAGCAGATGGCAGTGTACTGGTGGCTGCCTACAGCGATGCGCAGGCACAAATAAGGCTGTACAGGATACGCCAGCCCTCCCCCGGCGAAGGCCCGGAGATCCAATACCTCGGCGGCCGCTCTGACCTGCCCCCGCAAGGTGCTCTGTGTTTTTCCCGCCAGAACAATCACACCCATCTGTTCGCGATCGGAGAAGACGGTCTTGGGCACGAGTACCTGATCAAGCCCGGTGCTCGAGAGTGGAAATTGATTGAGGTGCGCCCTTTGTACTTCGGTGAGCAGGTCAATGCCTGCGCGGTGGATATGGTTACCCAGCGCTTACTGGTATCCCAGCCTCCCCTTGGGGTGATCACCCTGAATGCCGATGCTGAAAAGGATGAGGAGCGCAAGTTTTTGATCACGGCGGCGCAGCTTGGCGAGGAGTTTGGCGGCTTGTGGGTAGAGCCTGCCGGCAGCCATGTGTGGCTGGCTGCAGGGGATCAATTACAGCGCTATGCTCTGCAGGCCGCGCAAGGCGGGCCCCAGTGGCGTCTCCGCATTGCGCAACCACACAACCCGATTTCTCCGGCGCTGTTGGATGGATCACTGCTGACGCTGGACAGCGACCGGGATGCCCTGTTGTATTTTGATGTATCGCCGCCGCTATCGGGGCTGCGGGAAGCGCCCTCGGAAACCAGTGCTGCCGTTGCGCGTATTCCCGCTCGGGCCCAGACACAGCCCGTTGTATCCGCCGGAGATGCCGCCGATGATCCGGCAATCTGGGTCAACCCCGAAGCGCCGGAAAACAGCCTGATTTTTGGCACCGATAAAAAAAGGGGCCTGAATGTCTACGATTTATCCGGCGGGCTTGTTCAGCACTTTGCCGTAGGGCGCGTGAACAACGTGGATATACGCCCTATCAGGCACCCCCGCTATCGTGCCCTCGCCGCGGCATCCAACCGCTCAACACCGGGCGTCGATCTGTTCGCCATTGGCAGAGACGGGCAGGTGGAACACCTGGGTCTGCGCACAGTCACCCTGCAGGATCCCTATGGCCTCTGTCTTTATCGGGATGGCAATGATCTCCTGGCCTGGGTTTCCGATAAAGCGGGAGCCCTGCACCAGATGAAGATCCAGGTGCCCGATGCAGGTCGAAACTGGCAACTGCACGAGATTGCTCAACTGGAGGTAGGCAGCCAGGTGGAAGGCTGCGTGGTGGACGACGAAAACGCACGGTTGTTTTTTGGCGAGGAGGACCTCGGGGTATGGCGGCTGGACCTGGGCGCCTTTGATGCCGGTGGTGCGCCACCGCAGTTGGTGGCGGAAGCGGACGGTGAACACCTGGTTGCCGATGTAGAGGGCCTGGGATTATACCGGGCGGGCGATAGCGGCTACCTGGTTGTTTCCAGCCAGGGCAATGACAGCTATGCACTGTACAGTCGCGATGGCAGTGCGTTTATTGGCAATTTCCGCCTGGGCCTGAATCTCCATGCCGGTGTAGATGCCAGCTCGGAAACCGATGGCCTGGCAGTGACCAGCGCCAATCTGGGTGCCGAATATCCCCAGGGGTTGTTGGTTGTTCAGGACGGCCGTAACCGTATGCCCGATGCGGCTCAGAATTTCAAACTGGTATCCTGGCAGGATATTCGTAAAGCGCTGGAGCTGCCAGATTCCGAACACTGAAGCTGGTTACCCTACCGTGTTGCTCTGCAGTGCCCGGGTGCGGTGTATGCCAGTGCGGGGAAGGGCTGGAGAGAATCAATCCAGTGCGTCTTCAGGACTGTTTGAACCGTCGCGTTTGCCTGTTCCCGGGGTACCGCAAAGGTACATGCCGGCAGCTTGACCGATGGCGCGGAGCAAGGGGGTTAAAGCCCGAGTTCCCTGCGCAGCTCGGCCAGCTTGCGGGCATTCTCCCGTTTCGACAGTGGCTTGCCGGGGTTCTGTTCCAGCTTCAGGGGCTCCGGGGTGGTGAGCTTTTCCCCTTCCAGTACCCGCGCACAGAGTTTGCGGTAGTGGTCGGCAAAGACCGGATAGGCCACTGACTCCGGATTGTTGGCGAGGAAAAACCAATTGGCCTCGCGCCCTGCATAATACACCGCCGGGTGGCTCCAGGTGTGGTTGGTTTTCGGGCTGGGTGCGTTGCAGGCTTCGCGATAGGCGGCGCGGGTGTCCGGAAATCCGCTTTCTCCAGCGGTACACAGCAGCAGCATTTTGTGTATTGTGGGAAGGTACTCACTGTGAAGAATAGCGCGTTTCGCGCCTTGCATAATCTTCTGCGGGGCAAAAGCGGCGAGCGCCTCCAGCCACAGGCGCTTGGCGTGGTGCAGCGTTTCGGTATCGGGAAACGCCGCGCTGAACTGGTTGTGGTAGTTCAGCTTGAACAGTGCGAAAACCTCGTTGATCGCACGCTTCTTTTCATTCAGCAGTAGCTGGTCCCCGGTATCACCAGTTTGTGTCTGTGAGGATGTCGCCGATTGGGCGGTCGCGGGTGCGCTGGTTTGCGCTGTTGTGGGGGTCTTGCCGCTTGCCATAGGAGTCTCCAATTGCCAACTTGTTGCGCTCCGCCCATTGGTGGCGTGCGTGACGCACAAAGACGGCGTCCCAGCTCTTGCGCGCGGCGTTCTGGCCGCGCCAGTAAATAATAAATTCCGCAACCAGGGACAGGGCAAAGTCGCGCTCTATCTCGCACTGGTTCACCAGGTGATTGAGACAGTCGTCCCCTGGCTGCCAGTTGCGCGCAATGGGTTTGGCGACGGGGTTCTTATCGATACCCTGGCAGTAATAGGCCCATTCCTCGCGGGCGTATTCAATAAACAATTCGCCCCAGCGCGCGCTGTGTCCGCCGCGCTCCAACCACTGATAGATAAATTCCGGCAGTAATTCTGCACAGAAACGCGGATTGATGGCCAGGCGTTGCAGTTGCTCCCAGGTGTGCTCGCTCGGTTGCCAGTCGCGGCACATGGCGGTGGGTTTGCGCTTTTCGATAAATGGTGTTTCCTGTTTCTCCCAGTCTTCCATGACCCAGTCATTGAATTCCAGGTCCCAGGAAATGGATTGCTTGCCGCTGGAGCGGTGGTAATCCAGAAAACGTTGCAGAGCGCGGTTGACAAAGGTGCTGGGGACACCTTCATCGGCCAATTTGCGCAGGGTGTCGCTGTTTGGCTGCCAGCTGTCGGGCAGGGCCCGCTTGCGCTGGGCGGTAGCGCGAAAGGTCTCCCATTTCCCCTTGACCTGGCGCAGGAAAAGGGCGCCGAAAGAGTGCCGGGACTCGCCCCGTTCGCGCCAGTAAGTGACGAATTCCGGTAATTGCTCACGCACAAAATGCTCCGGAATCCCCAACTGGCCGATGCGCAACAGGGTCTCTGCGTCGGGTTGCCAGTTGGGCGCAATGGTGTTGGCACTGCGGTTGGCGGGTACCTGTGGCGCCGGGGCGGGGCGGTTCTGTTCTGTGGGCAGGGCAAACTTGAGGATCTCGCTGCTGCCGAAGGGGGCCGCGCCCAGTAGCAGGGCCCCCTGGTTGCGCAGGCTGGTGGCCACCCGCTGGATATCCGCTGCCTGCCAGAAGGGGACCAGCAGGTACAGTTGTTCTCCCTCTGCCGTATACCAGTCCCGCCCCCCGTGAGGCTGTTGGGGCAGGAAGGGGAGCAGGTCGCTGAGCGCAGTGAGCAATACCGCTTCCTCGAGGCCGACAGTAGCCGCCAGGGCGGGGGAGATACAGAGGGGTCTTTCCGGGAGCAGGGGGTGTCTCATGGCGTGATAATAACACTCCGGCGATGGGCTTGCGCAGCGATTGCGGCGGGTCTGTAGTTCTGGCACGGAAGAGTTGCTGCGGTCACTAAGCTGACTATGGGCGAGGTCACAGTGTTACCATTAACCGGGCAATTCAGTGGGCTTTCCGGGGCCTGACCAAGTCGCTTGAAGCGACGCACCTAAAACCCTGGTGCAGAGGGCTACTTTGCGCAAAGGGTGAGGATACCGGGTTGTCGCAGGAAACGATCAGGCGGGAGTGCAATATGACCAAAGAGCAACAGCCAGCACCAAGAGTCTTCCGCCTGTATGGCGTCACGTGTGCCGGCTGTGTGCACAAAATTGAAACTGCCCTGCAGCGGGTGCAGGGAGTGCGCGATGCCCGCGTCAACCTTGCTGGAAAGACACTGACCGTGTGCGGTGAAGCCGAGGCCCAGGCCTGCATAGAGGCGGTGCGTTCGGCGGGTTATGACGCCGGGGTTGCAAAACAGAACGAGCGTGAGCTGCGCGCACAACAGCACAAGGATGAGATGCACCACTACCACCAGCTTTTGTGGCGCTCAGCTTTTGCCCTGCTTGTGGGTGTGCCACTCATGGCCTGGGGTTTGATTACCGACAAGGTATCGGTGAATACCCTCACAGATCAGCTTGTCTGGGGTGCAATAGGGCTGATCACTCTGGCGGTGCTGATCTTTTGTGGCGGGCATTTTTTCAGTGGTGCCTGGAAGGCGCTGCGCCACCACAGTGCCACAATGGACACTCTGGTGGCGCTCGGTACCGGTGTGGCCTGGCTGTTTTCCATGGGGGTGGTCGTGTTGCCCCAGTTACTGCCGGAGTCGGCGCGCCACGTGTACTTTGAAGCCAGTGCCATGATTATCGGCCTGATCAGCCTTGGGCAGGCCCTGGAAGTACGGGCCCGCGGGCGCACCAATGCGGCGGTGGAAAAGTTACTGCAACTGCAGGACACCTCGGCGCGGGTATTGCGCGACGGCAAAGAGGTGGATATTCCTATTGAGCAGGTACAGGTGGGGGACCGGTTGCGTGTGCGCCCCGGGGAAAAAATCCCGGTGGATGGTGAGGTGATCGAGGGAAGCAGCCGGGTGGACGAGTCCATGCTCACCGGGGAACCGGTGCCGGAAAAGAAAAGCACCGGCGACAGCCTGGTAGCGGGCACCCTGAACAAGAACGGCAGCCTGCTGTTTCGCGCGGATAAGGTCGGCGACGAGACCCGTCTCGCGCAGATTATTGAGATGGTCAAAAATGCCCAGGGTTCCCGGGTCCCCATTGCACGTCTGGCGGATAAGATTTCTGCGATCTTTGTACCGGTTGTCATGGTGATCGCCGTGCTGGCGGCACTGATCTGGTTCAATGCGGGCCCCGAACCCCGCGCCGCACATATGCTGGTGGTGCTCACCTCTGTGCTCATCATCGCCTGCCCCTGCGCGCTCGGGCTGGCCACACCGATGTCGGTTATGGTGGGGGTGGGCAAGGGGGCCGAATACGGTGTGCTGGTCCGCAATGGCAAGGCGCTGCAGCAATCCTGCAATCTGGATGTGCTAGTTGTGGATAAAACCGGAACCCTCACCGAGGGATCGCCCCGCCTGACCGATATCGAGACGGATGGTGACAGCGATGCCCTGTTGCAGTGGCTCGCAAGCCTGGAACAGGGCTCTGAGCATCCTCTGGCAGAAGCCATCGTCAGTGAAGCCCACAAGAGAAAGCTGGATCTGCAACCACTGAGTGATTTCGAAGCAATCACTGCCCATGGGGTCAGCGGCACCGTTGCGGGCAGGCGTGTAGTGCTGGGCAACACCAAATTAATACAGCGGGAAAACATTCCCATGGGCACCTGGCAGGCTCGTGCCGACCAGTTGGCAGAGGGCGGACGTAGCATCATATACGCGGCCGTGGACGGTGAGTTGAAGGGGGTGGTCGCCGTTGCCGATCCCGTCCGGGACGATGCTGAGGCAGCCATCGGGCGCCTGCGCAGACTGGGCCTGCGTATCGAAATGTTGACCGGCGACAACCGGGCCAGTGCCGAGGCTGTCGCCAAGCGCCTGAAAATTAACAAGGTGCATGCGGAGCTTTTGCCTGAAGACAAGGAGCGGATTGTTGCGCAGCTGCAACAGGGCGGCGACCGCGTGGGGATGGTGGGAGACGGCATTAACGATGCCCCGGCCCTGGCCCGCGCCGATGTGGGTTTTGCAATTGGTGCCGGCACCGACGTGGCCATCGAAAGTGCCGATGTCACCCTGATGCGCTCTTCCCTGCACGGGGTGGCCAATGCGGTGGAACTCTCGCGAGCAACTCTGCGCAATATCAAGCAGAACCTGTTTGGGGCATTTATTTATAATACCCTCGGCATTCCCGTTGCCGCCGGTATTATTTATCCGCTCACCGGCATGCTTCTCAGCCCGATCGTTGCCGGAGCCGCGATGGCATTGTCGTCCCTCACGGTGGTCACAAACGCCAATCGATTGCGCCTGTTCAAACCCTCGGAGCCACATTGATGGAAGTATTATTGGTAAATGCCACGGGCCTTTTGCTGATTGCCTGGATTATCTGGTGGTTCTGGCTGGGCCCAAAGTATAAAGCGGGCAAAGGGGTCGCCGGGGGTGGGAAACTGTGTATTCTGGTCAAAGACGGTGTCTATGAACCGGATCGTATCCGTATACCCGCAGACCGCCCCACCACCTTGCATTTTTATCGCAAAGATCCCAGCCCCTGTTCAGAGTGGGTGCTTTTCCCGGACCTGGAAATCAGCGCGGAACTGGCTCTCAACAAGGAGACTATCGTAGAAATTCCAGCGAGTGCGCCGGGTGAGTATCCTTTTACCTGCCAGATGCAAATGTACCGGGGGGTACTGGTGGTGGAGCCTTAATACACTTTGCAATCCGTCGCGGTTTAATTATTGCCCGGTTTAAAGTGACCCTAACTAACGCTTGCAAAGGATATAGAGCGGGCCGATATTGTCCGTGTCTTTAAAGAATCCCGAGTGTGGATTTTTCAACCCGTACCATTGAGATGACCGATATAAATCGCTGCATCCCTGATATCAAAGATAAAAGAAAACAGGATGACCCCGGTGATTGTGCCCGCCCAGATTCGGAATCCGGCCGGTTCCTTGGTATCCAGAAATGGCCGGTGTATGAGTAGAAGCACCAGCCCCGGCAACCAGCAGAGAATATGCATTATTGCGATGGAGCCGCCCAGGAAAGGCAGTCCCAACAGCGCAAAAGACATAGACCCGCCTGCCGTTGACAGGATAAAGCCACCCGAGGTCCACCTGGCCAGCGGATGTTTCCTGACGTAGTAGAATCCTACAATAAATGTGATTGCCAGAAAGCACACCCAGACCTGTACCCAAGTCGGGGTCAGCATAAATCCCGGAGCATTAAAAACCTCTAAGGCGCCATGACCGGCAATATACCCCTCTTCAGTGTTCGTAAGCGCGGAGTCGGGGGTCAGAAAAAAAGCTGACAGCAGGAGCTTCAGCGCGAAACGCGGCTGAGTCAATTGCATATCTTCTTTCCCAAGCTTTCAGAGTACACGGCAGTGTTCCGACAACAAAACCACGCTGCCGCCTGGCAGTGAGCGGGTCCGGTCAGAGGCCGTCTGGAGTGCCTTTAGGGATTGAGGGTTTTTTAATTGGGCCATCCTCGCCGCTTTCAGCTGTCCCTGGCCGGCTTTGAGTATAACTGTTTGATTTAACGGTTACCATTCAGAAGCCCACTTACCTTGTCAGGCTTGCACAGGTGAGTCGTTTTTTACTGATCTTCTCCTGGGCTCTGGTTCGCTCGGTGAATATCCGCAGGCATTATGTCAGAATGCTGTTGATTTTTTTGACTGCCGAAAGAACACCTTGACGAGTTTTATCGCTAGAGACCGGGTTGCTTTTTCCTGTACGCTGATCCAACCATGTAGATGCATTTTAAGCAACTCCCTGATCCCATTTGCTCATTTTCAATAAATACCAGGGTGCCGGATTGCTGGGCAGCCTGATTTTTCATATCGTTGCGGCAGCTTTTAATAATCTCCAAAATTGAGCTGAAGCTCCCCGTATAACTGCAGGACACATCAGTAATATATTCGTATTCATCCGCATCGGGTATGCTTTTGGTAAAGCGCACTTGTTCGGCACCGGAAATCAACTCGGTAGAGGCGCAGGATATCAAGAAATAAAATGTAGCAAGCAGGCAGGCTTTTTTCATGAAGGATTCCAGTATGGTGTTATTTCTATGGGGTAATGCCAGAGACAGTGGTGCATTTTGCCTGTGTTGGCTCAGGGGTTTTTACATGAACTTGTTTTTCTTTTTAAATGTTCTATCTTTGGCGCGTAGGTTCCGTATCGGTGAAATGTTTTTGGATGAATCAACCTTCCAAAGGTAAACTTTCTACAGCAATTATTACTATAAAGCTTCTTGTCAGTCAATAAGCTAGCCGGGGTTAAAATTTCTCGGGATGTGACTTGAACTGTATTGAGAGGACCCGCTAAGACAGCCCTGATAGTGAGCTTTCCTGTTGATTCCATTTGTATCCCGTCACTGGCAGCGCAACCGGTTTGCCGGTAGAAGTTTTTTTGCGCCAATTTAAGACCTGTTTCCTCAGTTAATAAGAGAGAGTCAAGGGTATCACACACGCTGATTTCAGGGCTTTTTACATTTCCCTCGACACCAATTTTGCGAGAGTCGTCATCGGAAATGGCTTTTGCTCAGCACCTGGCTTGTCATAGATAGGTTGGGTGGAATCCTGTAACGCCTGCTTATTTACGGGTATGGAGAATATGGCCGGTATCGGGAGACTGGTGGGTATCAATCGGGCGCAGAAAGGGTGACGTCAAGCGGGGCTTGACGTCAATACTTTGGCTATATTATTCGCTCAGCCAACGCATGGCTTCGCTCTCATCCTCAAAATATTTCGCCTCACCTGAGATAAACCAGTGGCTTAGTTTCGCCGCGACCTCCTGCCATTTTTTATTTCCATAAATGGCGATTTTTTGAAATTCATTGCCGTGTTTGAGTCCCAGCTTGAAATCATCCCATGCCGCTCTTGGCTCCCAGCCCTCGAGCTCTGTGCCATCAAGGAAGACTTTGACTTTGGGGTCTTTAACTTCTTTCAGGGCTGAATCAATCATTGGGGTTATGGTTTCATAATCCTGGTGGGTCAGTTTTCCCTGAGCTTTTAAGGACAGGAAAAAAAGCTCTCCCGTTCTTTCAATGCCGATGGATAGCCCGTGCCGTCTGGATTCCATTGATAGCTCCTTTTGTTTAAATGTGAAGTCTGCAGTGCGGGTGGAACAGTTTATTCCTGCCACTTTACAGCTTTGGACGCCTGTGAAGAGAGTGTGTAATTCGCACATGCTAGCTTTATTAAAAATAACTGTCATCATAAATTGCAGTTTTCTAGGCTCGATCTTTCAAAGGAAAGCCCTGTCACCTTGCAGCATTTTTTGCGCTTGATCGACCTTGCGCACTCAGAAGCTGATTACCTTCCCCTTCAAGATTTCAGCGCGCGGAAATATTTTCCGGAAACATGATGATAGTAATGGTCGCTTACAGGCACATTGCAACACGCTCACCGTAGCTTGTTCAGCCATTGAAGCCCCTTGGGGTACGTTAGGTGTCCTTGCATAGTGTAGATGAGAGCCCTCGCAGCTATTCAGTGCGGCTATTCAGCCAACAGGCACATCCCGAGACATGATGGGAGTCATACTTTTCGAGGTGATGAATTCTGCAATCAGGAGGTTGTTTGGATCAGTCACTACAGGCAGAAAACCCCGGTCGTCTGGTACCCCTCGACCGGCACTGTGCTCATGTGGTATCAGTGCGGTAACACCGGGTTGTGAATATCTGCTGATCAAAGGGGGTAAACCTGGCCGGGGGGGGGTCGTCAATGTCCGATTTGGGCGCTGCTGCCACAGCTTGGTCTTTAGTGCGTGGGTGGAATCAGTGCATATCAGCGTGTGATTCCGGTAGAAAAGGGGCCGCCCACCCAACCGGCCAAAGCCACTTCCTTTCAGCGGTTTGAGTAAATCGCTGTGAAGTAGAGGCTGTCCCGGGCCAAGGAAGAGCCAGTTGAGCGCCTGGCAGGATGGATCGACACAACAGCGACTTTGCATCCCATAAGCGTGCGGGTGCACTGTTGATTGTCTCAATCAGGCCTTCGCCATTGGCAGTTGAAAGTCCTGGTGGCGCAGCAGATCAGGCCCGCACTCCAGCCGCTCAAACCAGTCCAGAAAGCGCTTCTTCACCGCTTCTGAAACGAAATAGCCACCGTGTTGCGGGACGATCATTGCGGGGTTTAATTCGCGCACCATCTGCACCCACAGGCGGCAGGCCCGATTGCCGCCCATATAACGCCGATGGAAGCCCTCCATGGACTGTACCTGGGTGTCAAAGTCGGTCACCTCTCCCTCTTCTCCCCCCAGTGAGGCGCCGATATCTCCGGAAAAAAGGATTTGGCTCACCGGATCATAAAAGCTGAAGTTGCCGCAGGAGTGTAGGAAGTGGGCGGGCAGGGCCCAGATTTCACTACCGGCAAAGGTCAGTACCTGTCCCCGGTCATCCAGTGGCACTATGCGGTCGTGCCATCTCTCGCTGCCGGCACGGGAGGCCACAAAACTGGAAACCAGGTGCGGCAGGAAGCGCGACCACAGTTTCGATACGGCCACTTTACAGCGGGAGTGGAGCATCCAGCGGGGCAGGGAGGCGATAATATCCGGGTCCTGGTGCGAGGCCAGGATATATTCCAGTTCGCTCAGGTTCAGATGACGACTGAGTTCGATCGTCAGGTGTGTGTAGGTAAGATCGCCGCCGGGGTCGATCAGTGCGCCTTTGGTGCCGCGACGGATCACGAATTGATTGGCCTGAATGCCATCGCTGCCATGTTGTGCTTTAACGAGATCGCAGAACCGCGCAACCAGGTGATTACCCTGTTCAAATAGAATATCCACACTGCGGCTCCGCTTAGTTCACCTGGTCGAGGTATTGTTCCAGCCGCGTTTTGTTGACGGCAATGTGTTCGCTCATGGCTTGAGCATGCTGTTTGGCGCCCTCCAGGTTGCCGGCATTGCCCACCTGGATGACACCTACCATTCCGAGTGCCAGGTGGGGGTCACACTGGTACAGGTAGATGCCCTCTTCATCGAGCGTTACTGTCACTTTCTCGCCCATGCTGCCATTCCAGCTGGTCCCGTTTTCCGGTGAGAATACCGAGTGGGTGTTATGGGCCATATCGGTGGGCAGGAAGGTGATGGTGTCACCTGGGGCAACGGCCAAGAAAGCGGGTTCAAAAGCCATCATGCCGTCTTTGCTCTGATTCAGCATCTGGATCTGGTGATTCGCAGCCAGGGCGGAGGTTGAAACAAAAGTCAGTGCCAATATCGCACTGCGAAGAGAAATGGACGACATATTGACTTCCTGTTTGATAATTTGCGGGTGTTTTGTTTGTACCCACCCACTCGCAGCTACGAACCGCGGCGGATAGTATCTCGCTGAAAATACGGTGAATTGATCTGGATCAATCCTGTGGAGTCCCCGGAATAAGGGAAAACCTGCCATTGGAAGTATTGTTTGGCAGCGCAGTATTCCTGAGCGCAAGCCCTGCCCTGTCCGAGGTAAACTGTGCGCCAAATAACTGATGGGCGACTTTTCGGGAGAACACTTTGGCCACAAAACGCAAAACTGCTTATGTGTGCAATGACTGTGGGGCCGATTACACCAAGTGGACAGGGCAGTGCAGTGGCTGTGGTAGCTGGAACAGCCTGTCAGAAGTGCGCCCGGGGCCGGGTTATCGAGACAGTCGGGCGGCCGATTTTACCGATACCCAGAGCGGTTATGCCGGAGCTGCCGGTAGCGGTAAGGTGCAGAAACTCGCGGAAATCGACCTGAGTGAATTGCCGCGTATCCCCACCTCTGCGTCGGAGCTGGACCGGGTGCTGGGTGGCGGCCTGGTGCCCGGCTCGGTGGTATTGATCGGCGGACATCCGGGCGCGGGTAAATCCACGGTGCTGCTGCAAACCCTGTGTCACCTGGCCGCGGCCATGCCCGCGCTGTATATCACCGGTGAGGAATCCCTGCAGCAGGTGGCGATGCGCGCCAATCGCCTGGGGCTGCCCACGGATTCCCTGCAGGTGCTCAGCGAGACCGATGTTGAGCGAATCTGCCATGTTGCCAAGACCGTCATTCCACGGGTGATGGTGGTGGATTCGATCCAGGTGATGCACATGAGTGAGGTGCAATCGGCACCGGGGTCCGTGGCCCAGGTGCGCGAAAGTGCAGCTTTCCTTACCCGCTTTGCCAAACAGACCGGTACCGCGTTGATTCTGGTGGGCCATGTCACCAAAGATGGCAGCCTGGCGGGCCCCAAGGTGCTGGAGCATATTATCGACTGCTCCATCCTGCTTGAAGGCAGCCACGATTCCCGCTTTCGCACCCTGCGCGCCCATAAAAACCGCTTTGGGGCAGTGAATGAACTCGGGGTGTTTGCCATGACCGAACAAGGCTTGAAAGAGGTTTCCAATCCCTCTGCCATTTTCCTGCAGCGCGCCGAGGAGGTGGCGGCCGGTTCGGTGGTGACCGCCGTGTGGGAGGGCACCCGCCCCCTGTTGGTGGAATTGCAGGCGCTGGTGGATGACAGCAGCCTGGGCAACCCGCGCCGGGTGGCGGTGGGGTTGGACCAGAATCGCCTGAATATGCTGCTGGCCGTACTGCACCGCCACGGCGGGGTGCTAGTGGGGGACCAGGATGTGTTTATTAATGTGGTGGGTGGCGTCAAGGTTGTAGAAACGAGTGCCGACCTGACCCTGCTACTGGCGGTAGTTTCCAGCTTTCGCAACCATCCCCTGCCGAGGGACCTGATGGTGTTCGGTGAGGTGGGCCTGTCCGGAGAAATCCGCCCTGTGCCCTCCGGTCAGGAGCGTTTGCGCGAGGCCGCCAAGCACGGTTTTCGCAAGGCCATTGTGCCCGCTGCCAACCGTCTTAAAAATGATATCGAGGGCCTGGAGATGCAGCCGGTGAAAACCCTGGCAGAAGCACTTGCGGTCATCGATATGCGCTGAGGCGATACGACGATGTTTTGTGCACGGGAGCTGCGTTTTCCCGCAAAGTTTTTTTTCTGTCGCCGTTCGATGCTGTTCTTACTCGCCATGCTGGTTTGCGGCAAGACGGTAGCCTACGAGCGCATCGCCTCCTTGAACCTGTGTCTGGACCAGGTGCTGCTGAACTGGGTGGCGCCAGGGGATATCGTTTCTCTCACCTGGCTGTCCGGCGCCGCGCAATACCGCTCGCGGCCGATACCGCAGCACATACAGTTGAATCGCGCCCGCGCCGAGGAATTGCTGCCGTTACAGCCGGATCTGGTCTTGGTGGGGCAGTATGGCGCCCAACGCGCAGCGCGACGGCTGCGAGATCTGGGCATGCATGTGGTCACCATTCCCGATGCCTACAGCCTGCAGCAGTTGCAGCAACAGCTGCAGGCACTGGAAAACATACTGGGCCCGCTGGTACCTTTGCAAAAAGAGAAGCGTGCACTGCAGGCATTGCTGGCTCAGCCAGCGCCAAAGCGCCGTGCCAGCGCCGTGATTCTCTCCGCCAACAACATCACCTATGGCAGCGGCATGCTGGAACACCAGCTGTTGGAGCGTGCGGGATTTGCCAATCTCGCCGCCAGGCAGGGGGTCAACCAGCTGGGCCGTATCAGCCTGGAGGAAGTGATCTCCCTGCAACCGGACCTGCTGGTGTTTTACGGTAGCGAACAGGATTTCGCACTGGCCTACCTGGCAGCGCGCCACCCGGTTTTGCAGCGCTATATCGACAGCGGCCGCACCTACACTCTGCCTTCGCAGTTGAGCCTGTGCCCGGTACTGGCGGTGGTAGATACGCTGCAGCAGTTAATGAATAAGAGAAAAAGCCTTGTTGAAGCACCATAAAGTTGCAATGTCGCTATTAATTGCCGCGCTGCCCCTGGCATTGCTGGGAGCTTTGGCCAGTGGCCCGGTATCTGTGGATCTGTTCAAGGCGGCGGCCCTGGGCTGGCGAGACGAGAGCAGTGACGCAGTGATTTTGTGGCAGCTGCGCCTGCCGCGGGCGCTGCTTGCGGTACTGGTGGGTGCGGCGCTCGGTATGGGGGGCGCCGCAATGCAAGGTATGCTGCGCAACCCGCTGGCGGAACCGGCCCTGCTCGGTGTTTCCAGTGGCGCAGCCTTGGCGGCGGTATTGCTGCTCTATTACGGCGTCGCCTCGCTATCCGGCTGGTTACTGCCGGCTTTGGCCATCGCTGGGGCTTTCACCGCAGTGGGCGCGGTGTGGTTGCTGGCCGGGCACGGCGCCAGCGCCGGGCGGCTGGTACTGGCGGGGGTTGCGATCAATGCGTTTTTATCTGCGCTGATCGCCCTGGCCCTGAACTATGCACCGAGTTTGTTCGCGATGCAGGAAGTGGTGTTTTGGCTGATGGGCTCGCTGGCCAACCGCGGCTGGGATCAGCTACGGCTGGCACTGCCGTTTTTACTGGTGGGCGCTGTCTGCCTGTTCCTTGCGCGCAATTACCTGCGCGCCCTGGCGCTGGGTGAAGACAGCGCCGCATCCCTGGGCTTTCAGAGTCGCGCCTACCCCCTGCTGATCTTATTTGGGATTGCCAGCGCGGTGGGCGCCGCCGTGGCAGTGGCCGGCACCATCGGGTTTATCGGTCTGGTGGTACCGCACCTGGTGCGCCCGCTGGTGCGTCAGGACCCCGCGCGGCTGTTGTGGGCCAGCGCACTGGCCGGGGCGCTGCTGCTGTTGCTGGCGGATATCCTGGTGATCCAATTTGTCGGTGCACAGGAACTGAGAATTGGCGCAGTCACCGCCTTTATCGGTGCGCCTTTCTTTTTCTGGCTGATTGTCCGTGCGCGCAGGGAGCAATGGCTGTGAATACCGGGGCCGCCTCAAACCGGGGGGAACCCCTCGAGATTACCTGTCGGGGGCTTGGGCTCAGGCGCGGTCGCAAGCGGGTTCTGACGGAGATCAGCTGCGCGTTTAGGCCCCGTGAACTGACCGCGGTGGTAGGCCCCAATGGCGCTGGTAAAAGCAGCCTGCTGCAGTGTCTCTCCGGTGTGTTGTCTCCCAGCGCCGGACATATCGAGTTGAACGGGCGCTCTACCAAAGGATTTTCTGCAACTGAACGGGCGCGCCTGGGCGCCTACCTGCCGCAATCGGAAACTCCCGCCTGGAGCCTGGGTGCTGCGGATATGGTGGCACTGGGGCTGTTGCCCTGGGGGCGCCCACGGGATCGGGAATGGCGGGTACGGCAGGCGCTGTTGCTTGTGGATGCCCTGGACTTTGCCGAGCGCCCGGTGACCCAGCTGTCCGGTGGGGAATTGCGCCGGGTGCAGCTGGCCCGCCTGTTGGTGGGCCAGGCGCCCCTGTTGATTGCTGACGAGCCCACGACAGCACTGGATATCCGCCACCAGTTGCAGCTGATGCAGCATTTCCGCGCCCTTGCAGATGGTGGTAAAACGCTGGTGCTGGCGCTGCACGATCTCAGCCTGGCGGCGCGCTTTTGCGACCGTATTGTATTGATGCAGGATGGCAGGTTATTGGCACAGGGCGCACCGCGGGAAGTTTTTACCCCGGCACAGATTGGCGATGCTTATGGGGTCAGTTCAGAGTTTCGCTGGCGCGATGG
Source organism: Microbulbifer sp. 2205BS26-8 (assembly GCF_030731025.1). NCBI lineage: Bacteria > Pseudomonadati > Pseudomonadota > Gammaproteobacteria > Cellvibrionales > Microbulbiferaceae > Microbulbifer > Microbulbifer sp. 2205BS26-8. The sequence goes on from NZ_JAVAMR010000004.1 coordinate 110,446, forward strand.
CATTGCCGATTTTGTGCCGCTGGATCTATTGGAAAAATAAGTAGGCGCGGCAGCGCTGGATGCCAACCCCAAAAACACAGGAAGCCAGGCAAAGCCGATCATTGTTCCTGCGCGCTTTTCTCTACCTCAGTTCTGGCGGGAAAACCAACCTACCAACCTCAATGTTGACACTCATTTCTCATCCGATACAGGGCCACTCGTGCAAAGCGGCAGTGTCATACTGAACCAATCTGTTGCTTTGCGTATTTGCCGCTCGGTATGTGCACAGCGCACTGCTATACTTGCCGCCGCTTTGGGTGCCCAGCAGTGAATCGCACTTGGCTGGGTTAAACGGGAAGTCCGGTGATGTGCACTGTTACAGAGTCCGGCGCTGCCCCCGCAACGGTCAGTCGGTGCGTTCTTCAGGAAAAGCCGACAAGCCCGATACCGGCCCTCTGCGAGCGCCCGGATGTTGTGCATCCGGTCTTGAGGATAAAGCGGAGGGCTTTGTCTGGTCAGTGTGCCCGCCCGGGTTGCACACCGATTACACGCACCCTCCCTCAATCCGTCTTTCTTTTCGAGATTGGGGAACCACAATGAAAAAAACCTTGATGGCTGCTGCAGTGTTTGCTGCGGCTCAACCGCTAATGTCTGTTGCCAAAGGCCTGGAAGAGATCCATGTGACCGCCAGCCGCCTGGATGTGCCCAAAAGCCAGCTGGGCGCTTCCGTGTCGGTCCTGGATGCGGCGGATATCGAACGGCTCGGCTATTCCAGCCTGATGGATGTTCTTCGCACTTTGCCGGGCGTAGCCGCCACCAATAGTGGTGGCGCCGGCAAGGTCAGCTCGCTGTTTCTGCGCGGTGAGAGCAGTTTCCGCACCCTGGTACTGCTCGATGGGGTGAATATTGCCGATCCTACCGGTGTGCAAGTGAGTGCCCAGCTGCAACACCTGCAGGCCAGCGATATAGACCGGATCGAAGTATTGCGCGGTCCCCAGGGCATGCTTTACGGCGCCGGCGCAGGTGGTGTGATCAATATTATCAGCAAGAAGGCCGCTGCACCGCTGAGTGCGACGGCATCGATAGAAGCCGGGCGCTACGGCACACGCAATACCGGCGTCAGCTTGGGTGGCAGTCATGATGCCTGGTCCTTCGATCTGGATGTGCTGGATTTTTCCACCGGTGGCTTCAATGCGCGCGAATCGGATTTCTCCGGTGAGGAGGATGGTTACGATACTCTCACCACCCGGGTGCGTCTCGGCTATCAATTCAGTGAGCGTCTTTCTCTGGAAGGGCAGTACCGCAGGACCGATGCGGAAACGGAATATGATAATTGCGGATTCCCTCCCTCTAACGACTGTCTGAGCCAGTTTGACCAGGAAATCGTCGGCGTGAGCGGCCAGTACCAGGCGGCCTCCTGGAACCATAAGCTCACCCTGTCGCAACAGGAGATCGACCGCAAAGAGGGCATCAGTCCAGAGGCACTGCCTTTTTTTACAAATGGCGAAATTCGCGAGGTAAATTACGTCGGCAGTAACCGTCTTGCCGGCGGAAAACTGCTATGGGGCGGAGAATACGAGCAGCTGAATTATTTTACCGGGTCCGTCGGGGTCACTTACGGGGATGAAGTGCTGGAAAGCACTGGTTGGTTTACCGAGTGGCACAGTGATTTCGCTGAAACGGTATTCTACACACTGGGGTATCGCCGGGACAGCCTGGAGACAGAGGATCACAACAGCTGGCGTGTAACCGCCGCTCTGCCAGTTTCCCTCGGCGATACACAGCAGCTCAAATACCGCGCGAGCTTTGGCACCGGCTATCGCGCGCCCAGCCCGTATGAGTTCAGTACCAATGAGGCCCTGGGTCCTGAAACCAGCCAGGGCTATGAATTGGGGCTGGAATACCGCTGGGCACAATTACTGCAGGTGGAGATGACCTATTTCGAGCAGGAAATCACCGATGCAATTTTCTATGACTCTGTTTTCTGGCGTTATGACCAGGATGATGGCGAGAGTAAATCCGAGGGGCTGGAGTTGTCTCTTGGCGGTGACCTGAACAACAAGCTCGCATGGTATCTCACTGGTACCTGGTTGGATACAGAGGATACCACTGATGCCCAGCGGGGCGGTGTTCCCCGGCGCGTCTACAATGTTGGCTTCAGCCAGCAGTGGTTCAGTGACAAGCTGACCCTGAACGGCAACTGGCAGCGGGTGGAGGGCCGCATCGATGGTTTCACCCAAAAGGGCCTGGAAGACTACAGCAAGCTGGACCTGAATGCGGTGTATCGCCTATCTCCCAATCTGCGTATCAGCCTGCGCGGGGAAAACTTGCTGGACCGCCGCTATCGCGAGGTCGCCGGTTACTATACTACCGGTGCGGCTGTCTATGCGGGTGTGCAGATCAGTCTGTAACGGGTTCTGCACCAGCTGTTTCAAAATAACCGATAAGGCGCCATTGCCAAGCACCAGGCGTGCCGGCACCTTATCGGGCTCAGTTGGATTTTTCCCCTGTGACCGATGCCCTAGTCTGCGTGGCTGTTGAGATGCAGAGTCCACTTTCCAGTAAATAGCGAGCGGATTTCCCAATGTGTGCCGAATCAAACAGTAACCGCGAGCGTTACAGGCAACGAATGCAGAGTCGCAAAAAAATTGTCGATGCAGCGGTTTCCCAAGCACTGGAAACGCGGGGTATCGTCATTCTCTATACCGGTGACGGCAAAGGGAAAACCACGGCGGCGATGGGTACGGTCACCCGTGCGCTGGGTTATGGCTACCCTACCGTGGTGGCGCAGTTTATCAAGGGAGCCTGGGAGTGCGGGGAAAAGAACTTACTGCAGCGTTTGCCTGAGGACCTCTGCCCCTTGCAGTGGTACCAGATGGGCACAGATTTCACTTGGGAAACCCAGGATTTCGAGGCAGATAAAACCGCTGCGCAGGCACTTTGGGAAAAAGCGCTGGTGGCACTGCGCGACAAGCATGTCTATTTGGTGGTGCTGGATGAATTGACTTACGCCCTGAATTATCACTGGCTGGACAGGGGGGAGGTACTGCAGGCCATTACCCAGCGCCCCAGGGAGCAAACAGTGATCATCACCGGACGGGGCGCCAAACAATACCTCAGGGAGATTGCCGATACTGTCAGCGAGATGCGTGCAGACAAGCATGCATTTGACAGTGGGCTCGCCGCTCGCAAGGGTATTGAATGGTGAGTGAGCCGGGATGCGCTGCACATGCCTGGCCTGATTGCCCACCTGGTGGCAGGTGGTCTTCTTATTCGGTCTCCACAGCCCTGGCTGCTGCATCAGCGAGCAACCTGCGCCTTACCCGCATTGGCGTTGTCTTGAACCAACGGGCGCAGGCACGGTTGAAAGAGCTCTGCTCGCGGTAACCTAACATATTGGATATTTGCGACATGGGTGGCTGTTTGCCACTTAAATAATATTGCGCACGCTCCCGGCGTATGCGATCCAATACATCCTCAAATACCAGCCCACGATTGCGCAGCCTGCGCTGCAGTGTGCGCTTGTGCAAACCCAGCTGGTTGGCCACTTCCTGCAGTCTGCAGCGTTTCAGTGGCATCAGGTAGTCAATCAATTGCTCAACCTGACCCAGCAGATCTGTCTCACCCTGCTGGAGCAAGTCATCGATATGGGCTTTGAACAGTGCGCGCAGGTCCGTACTGCATTTCTCTATCGGCAATAGCAGCGTGTTACTGTTGAGTACGAATCGGTCGCTGTCACTGCCAAAATGCACCGGCGCCTTGAAATAGTCTTTGTACCGCCCGTGCAGAGGCTGCCGAGTTTTCAAATGCACGGCTTCCAGGTGAAAGTGATCACCACACAAGGTTTGCATGGCAACCAGGCAAACGCCCATCAGAAATTCCCGGCACTGCTCGGGAGCTGACGGCGTTCCCACCTGTGTCAACCCTTGCAGGTCCTCCAGGCAGAGAAAGCTGAAACAGGCCCTGTCGTCTTTGTTCTGTAGGGCCAGGCGCAGGCTGTGGGGTGGCTTGCCCAACAGATCTACAGTGACTTTCAGGAATTCCGCCAAAGTCAAAGACTGCAATACTGCTGGACTCAGGAAGGACAGTGCGGCCACTCCCTGGCTGTGTGCCAGGCGCAGGCCAAAGTCAGCACAATCCAATTGTTGTGCCGTCTTCTGCAGTAGTGTGGTGACTGAACTCAGGGGGAGGTACCCTGCCTGGCGGGAGACCTGGTGCGGATTGATGCCGGAACTGGTCAACAGTGTCTCCGGGTTGTGGTGCAGCCGGTTGACCAGATCGCAGAAGCCTGTCAGCAGCGTCGTTCTTATTTGTTGAGTCAATTTCCTGTGAGTCCTGTGTGTCATCCGCAAAACCAAAGTCGCCGATTCTTTCTGATGAGAAGAATGTGTTCAGGCGGAATCGATCAGGTTTTTGCGGTGCCCAGCGACTATAGACAACCAAAGTATTGCGGTGTTGTATTCAACAATTGTCGCTATTGGCAATACCGTGACTGGTTTTGGGACAGTCTCGCCGTCAAAGGCCCGCGCTGTTTTGATACCCCGCTATGCCGGCGAAGGAGTGCAAGAGCTATCTTTCTTTTTCTCATCGAGATGAGGGCAAGTCAGGGTGCAACCAAGGTGCTCGTCCTGAGCGGAAAATAATGATCGCTAGGTAAGGGCAGATTTTGCCAGTGGCGATAATCCGCGTATCCATCTCCGCTAAACGTTTTTTACAGGAAACTATATTACTTGTTTTATTCCACGTTTTTGAAGGCTATAAATCTCATCGGGAATATACGAGTGTCGCCTAATGAAAAAAAATACCTCTATAAACATTCTCTAAGGAATATTATTTCTACATTTCATTGTTATTTTTTTTTTGTTTTAAGGCGTCTGTGTATTTAGGAATATAAGTTTTTTACCGTTTTTGTCTTCCTGTGAGTTTCTCCTGAGTAAATTCCGGCGCGGATGGCCTCCTCCAGCAGTATCCGATTGGGGTAAGTTCGTGGGGCTCGCTCAATCCGGCCACCCAGTAGACCTTGTCCTGCAGGTGCTGATTGTATACGGCTTTTATGATACCGGTGAAATTGCGCAGCATGCTTGTATTTTAAGGGTACTCGCCAGCTGCAGGTGAGGTATCAAAGCATGGGTGTGAATGATGGCCTGTGAAATAAAAAAAAGCCCGCTGGTGCAGGCTTTGCCTGGGTTTAATTTAGCTGGCGTAGTAGGTGGCTGCACCTGGGCCAACCGGCAGGCCGAAAACAAACACCCAGAGGTAGAAAAGAACGGTCCATCCCACAAAAAAGAAGATGGAATAGGGAATCATTGTGGCAATCAGCGTACCCATACCCAAGTCTTTCTTATAGCGGGCAGCAAAGGTGATGATCAAACCAAAATAGCTCATCATCGGCGTGATGATATTGGTTACCGAGTCGCCAATGCGGTAAGCCGCCTGGATCACTTCCGGCGCGTAACCCAGGAGCATCAACATGGGTACAAAAATTGGCGCGGTCACCGCCCACTGCGCCGAAGCACTGCCCAGCATCAGGTTTACAAAGCCGCACATCATGATAAAGAACAGGAACAGCAGTGGCCCGGTCAGGCCGATGTTTTGCAGAGCGTCCGCACCCAGCACGGCGAAAATAGTGCCCAGATTGGTCACTTTGAAGAAAGCGACAAACTGTGCGGCGAAGAACACCAGTACAATATACATGCCCATGCTGTTCATACTTTTGGCCATGGCGTCGATTACGTCACGGTCATTCTGCATAGTGCCGACCGTTTTACCGTACACAAAACCCGGAACGGCGAAGAATACCAGGATGAGTGACACGATACCCTTAAGAAAGGGAGAGCCGGCTACCGCGCTGGTTTCCGGGTTGCGCAGCACGCCCCAGGAAGGCGCCACGGACAGTGCAAACAGGGCAGATACGACCAGGACGGCGAGGCCGGCGTATTTCAGGCCGCGCTTCTCGGCATCGGTGAGGGTCCCCAGCTTGTCCTGGCTCAAATCCACAGAGGCTTCCCCGGGATCGTACTTGCCAAGTTTGGGCTCCACGATTGCCATGGTCACCCAACTGCCTATGGCGGTAATCAGGAAGGTGCTCACAAACATAAAGTACCAGTTCACTTCCGGGCCCACCGTGTAGGTGGGGTCTATGATATGGGTCGCGGTTTCGGTGATACCCGAAAGCAGCGGGTCTACGGTGCCCAATAGCAGGTTGGCGCTGTAGCCGCCGGAAACACCGGCAAAAGCGGCAGCCAGACCGGCGAGCGGGTGGCGCCCCAGGGAGTGGAAAATCATCGCCGCCAATGGAATCAGTACCACGTAACCGAGTTCGGATGCGGTATTGGAGAGGATGCCGGCAAAGACCACAATAACCGTCACAGTGCGCTTGGATGCCTGCAGTACCAGCCCGCGCACAGCAGCGCTGAGCAGACCGGAGCGCTCGGCAATACCCACGCCCAGCAGGGCAACCAGTACCGTGCCTAAAGGGGCGAAACCGGTGAAGTTTTGCACCAGGCTGGTCACGATTATCCTGAGGCCTTCGCCGCTCATCAGGTTAAAGACTTCAATGACACCATCGGGGTCGCGGCCCGCCGCCCCAACCGGCCGCGGGTCTGCCACAGACAGCCCGAAATAGGCGGCCACGCCGCTTATCAGTATCACGCCTATAGCGAAGAGGGCAAACAGGGTGATGGGGTGGGGCAGGAGGTTGCCAAGCCATTCCACGGCATCCAGAAAGCGGGTAAAGGGCGTTTTGCGCCCCGCAGGGCTATCCTGCCGATCACTTGGAGAGGTCGTTGTGGTCATTGTTTGTCCTCAATCGTTGTATTGCGTGCGGGCTCTAATGGCTTCCGAGCCGTCAGGCAGCCCAATAATTGGCTGAAAAATGTTCTAAGTTCGCGATCATACACAAAAGTCTTTCGGGTAAGAATGCCGGAGTAGAGGTGCTGCCGGCTGGTCATTCGGGAGAAATACAGTCCCGGGCTGCCCTCCGGGAAAGTATCGAGGGCAGGGGATATGACGCCTGAGTGATGCCTGCGGGTCGGCTAACGGTGCCGGGAGTCCCGGTTTCAGGTGCGTGTGTGCCTACGGCCCAAGAGGATCACTGGCACGACCCCGCATGCCCGGATATGCCATAATCCCAACACTCAGCAGTCAACTCAGCGGTGAAATAATGAAGATTGGAGTGTTAAAGACCGACGATGTGCGCAAGGAGCTGGTGGACGAGTTTGGTGAGTATCCGGAAATGTTCGCCGATCTGCTGCGCAGTCAAGACCCGGCGTTGGCGTTTTCTACCTATGAAGTTCAGCACGGCCACTACCCGGATCGAATAGATGAGGTAGATGCTTATCTGATAACCGGAAGCAAGGCTGGTGTCTATGATCACAAAGACTGGATTTCCCCTCTGATGGACTTTGTGCGCAAATTACATGAAGCCAAGAAGCCCACGATCGGTATTTGTTTTGGCCACCAGCTGATCGCTCAGGCGCTGGGAGGCAAAACCTGTAAATCAGATAAAGGGTGGGGATTGGGGGTGCATACCTATGAGATGCAGGAGACGCCCTCGTGGATGTCCGAACCCATGGCTAAATTCAGCTTACTGGTGACCCACCAGGACCAGGTGGAAACCTTGCCTCCAGGCGGCCGGGTATTGGCTTCGAGTGAATTCTGCCCGATGGCGATGTTGCAGGTGGATGATCATATGCTCAGCTTCCAGGCCCATCCGGAATTTAGCAAACCCTATTCCCACAGCCTGATGGAATTGCGACGCGAGGCCTTTGGTGAGGCATTGGTCGAAAAGGGTCAGATCTCCCTGCAAAACGATATCCATGAAAATGTCGTTGCCAAATGGATGTTGGAATTTTTACGCAGATAAATATTGCCTTCTTGTGGGGTGGGTTTACCCGCCCGCCTCTCTGCGTTGACTCTCACTTTCCACAGGGGCTCTCGACGCTTTGCTCTCTCTGTTCAAACCCTAGCAGCCAGCACTTGTACTCAATGTCAAGTTGCATACTACAGTAGTGATCAGGGCCCGATACGGCGATAGAGACTACGACTTTTTTAATTGGATCCATTTATTAAAATGACAAAGTGTTATTGTACGGTGACAGAGATAAATTGGCCTTGTATCTGCCCATTTTGCCGGATTTAGCGCATTTCCGATTTGTGGAAATAAAACAAGCTGCCATCGACAGAGTTAACAGTCAATGCTGTGGGTTTCTCTCATTGCCAATGCAGGAGCAGGGCGAGTCGGGAGTGGGGCCTGTGAGAAAGTCAACGCAGCACAGCGGCCCTTGTTGCCAATAGATTAACCTGGATTTGACTATGAAGCAGGGGGGATTTAGATTTGGCTGCGCAGTACACAGCCTGAGGCTGTGCATAGAATAACAACCTATCATCACTTGCACACGCCTTAATTGGTACCAATTGGATAAATCGCATTGCCCACACCTTTTGTTCACACGACCCGCTCCATCGCCTCCGAAACGATCCACTCTTTAGCCCTGGTGTCCACCTGCGGGATACTCTTGATGGTGGCTTGGGCGATCTGGTTTTTCAGCAAGGACATTACCACTTACAGTGTCAGTGATGCGGCGAGGCTTGAGCAGGCACAAAACACGGTACAAGTGAGCACACAAAGAGCCGGCCGGGTTGTTGCCATTACCGCTTCTCTCGGCGATACCCTGAAAATTGGTGACCTGCTGGTACAACTGGATACTTCGGCCCTGGATCTGGAACTGGACGGGGACGCCAGGGTTTCGCAGAGACTCACTGAACAACTCTCCGCTATTGAGCGGGATCAAAGTTTGCTGGATAAAAAATTTGCGGAGGAGGATAAAGCCCTTGTCGACCAGCTTAAACTCCTGCGGGGGCAGCACCAGTTGCAGGTGAGCAACCAGCAGATCCAGGCCGAGGTGGCGGAGCGTTACGAGCAGCTTTTGCAAAAGCAGCAGAGTTCGGAACTGGATTATCTTGTAGCCAAGCGCACGTACCAGCAGTTGGCGATGCAATCACTTGCGGCAGAGGCCGACATCCGTGCAGCGGAGGATCGCCGCGAGCAAATTGCCAATGAGTATCAACTGGTTGTGAGTGAGCTGAAACAGCGCAGTGCCGACATCCAGCGCAAACTGGTTGAAGTGGAAACCCGCATGCGCCAGAGCACTCTCGCCGCCGGCGAGCAACAGCTGCGCGCGCCGATCGCCGGCAGCCTCGCATCCCTGGCGGATATTCGTGAGGGTGAAGTTCTGGCTGCCGGACAACAGGTTGCCACTATCCAGGCAGAAGGTGGTATTGGCATACAGGCGTACTTCCCGCCGGCTCAGGCGCTCGGCCATATCCGGCCGGGTCAACATGCCCGGGTAAAACTGGATGGCTTTTCCTGGGCACGCTACGGCCAGTTGCAGGCCCGGGTGGAGCGGGTCGCCAGTGCGGTGCAACAGGAACGGATTCTTGTGCAACTTTCGCTGCAGGGAAAGGTACCGCCGCAGTTACCACTGTTACACGATCTGCCCGCCAGGGTTGAAATCGCCACAGGCACGAAAACCCCCTACCAGTTGCTGTTGCAGCGGGTGGGGGACGCCCTTAGCGGGAGACCCCAGAATAGTCAGGCCACAGCGGAGACACCGCCGTGAATCGGAACACCCGCTGGCTTGTGCCTGAAGTGATCCAGACTTCCAATATGGACTGTGGCCCCGCTTCCCTTAAATGCCTGTTGGAGGGTTTCGGAGTCCGCGTTCACTACGGCCATCTGCGCGATGCCTGCCAGACTGATGTGGACGGTACCTCCATCAATACCCTGGAGCGGGTTGCTGTTGAACTGGGTTTGGATGCCGTACAGATGGTGGTGCCCAAGGATCACCTGCTGTTGAATGCCCCCGGCTATTTACCGGGAATGGTGGTGGTGCGCCTGCCAAACGGCAATACCCATTTTGTGGTGGCCTGGCGTAACCATAGGGGCATTGTGCAACTGATGGACCCCGCCAGCGGCAGGCGCTGGCCCAGCGCGCGCCGTTTTCTCGACGAACTGCATGTCCACACTTTTAGCCTGTCGCCCAAGGATTGGCGCAACTGGGCTGGTGGTGCCGATTTTATTGATCCGCTGTGCGAACGTATGCAGCGGCTCAAGGTTGCCGGGCCGGACAGGGCGACGTTATGCCGCCGATCCCTGGAGTCGGCTGAATGGCTCACCCTGGCGTTTCTCGATGCAGCAGTACGCATGTTGACCGCACTGGTGTCGGCAGGTGCCCTGCGACCTGGTGGGGAAACCAATGGCATGCTGCAGAAGCTGGTCGAGGAATTCAACGCAGATACCACTGGCGCCTACACCCTGGTGCCAGAGCAGTACTGGTGTGTGCGCCCCTGTCGCCCAGCGGGCAGTGCGGCGGGTGAAAGCCTGCAAATGTGCCCGGAACAAGTGGAATTCAGCGGTGCTGTGATCCTGCGAGTGAGGGGCGTGCGCAAAACAGATGCAGCCAAGCCGCACACCGGATCCCTGGCCAGGGCGCTGCAAGCCGCGCCGGTGCGTCCCCTGCCGCAGCTGTGGAGTCTGCTTCGGGAGGACGGCCTGTTCGCGCCGGCAATTATTGCGCTGGCGATGCTCGGTGCTGTATTCGGCCTGATGACCGAGGCTCTGCTGTTTCGCGGCCTTATCGATATCCACAGCGAACTGGCAACCGGCATGCAGCGTATGGGAGGCGTGGTTCTGCTGCTGGGGTTTTTACTCACCGTCATGGTATTGCAGTTTCCGGTCGCCAAACTGCAGCGGGTACTGGGACGGCACCTGGAAACCCGCTTTCGCATGCGCTTTCTCTCCGCACTGCCGCAGATACCGGAGCACTTTTTCCAGAGTCGTCCCACCTCAGACACTGCCGAGCGCAGTCACCGCATTGCCGCACTCAGGGAACTGCCGGTGCTGGGGGGCGGTATTCTCTTCAATGCCTTTATGCTGCTGGCGACGGCCGCAGGCATTATCTGGCTCGTGCCCTCAGCTGCACCGCTGGTACTACTGATGGCGGCAATACAGGTGGCGATTCCACTGTTGTTTCAGCCGGTGCTCAATGATCACAATATGAGAGTGCAGACCCATACCGGTGCCCTGGCCAGGTTCTATATGGATGCATTGCTGGGCATTGTGCCGATACGTACCCATGGCGCTGGGGAATCGGTGCGAAGGGAACATGAAGCCTTGCTTTCCGAATGGATCAGGGCCAGTTATACCCTCCTGCGCTTTCAGCTCAACAGCCAGGCCCTGCAACTGGTTGTGAACTGCGCACTCGCCGCCACCCTGGTTATTTACTGTATCCACAGCCGCGGGGCGGACCCCGATCTACTGCTATTAATATACTGGGTGCTGGCGCTGCCACCATTGGGCGAGGATATCGCCGTGCGAATCCGCGAGTACCCCCGCCAGCGCACCACCTTGCTGAGGGCGCTCGAACCACTGCAGGCGGCTGAGGACCAGGGTGGTTCGGATACCACAGACAAGGTCGCCGCTTTTAACCCGAAGCGCCCCGCGCATTTTCACTTCGAGGATGTTCGGGTCAATGCCAGCGGCAGAGCCATTCTCGACGGCATCAATCTGGAAATAGGCCCAGGCGAACATGTCGCTGTTGTGGGCGCATCCGGTGCGGGTAAATCCAGCCTGGCAGGGCTGCTTTTGGGCTGGCACAAGCCTGCCAGGGGGCGTGTACTGTTAAACGGTGCCGAGCTGCAAGGGGAACTGCTGGCCCGTTTCCGTTTGCACTGTGCCTGGGTAGATCCCGCTATTCAACTGTGGAACAACAGCCTGCTTGACAACCTGCACTACGGCAACGCCGCCGACGCACCACTGTATCCGATTCTTGAGCAGGCGGACTTGCTCAAGCTGCTGGCATCGCTGCCAGACGGCCTGCAAAGTGCCCTGGGAGAGAGTGGTGCCCTGGTCAGTGGCGGGGAGGGGCAGCGCGTGCGTCTCGGCCGTGCCCTGGGTCGCGAAGCACCCTGCTGTGCCATTCTGGATGAGCCCTTTCGCGGACTGGACCGCGACCAGCGCCAGCGCTTGCTCGGGCGTGTGCGCCATACCTGGCGGGACGTCACGTTGCTTTGCATAACCCACGATATTACCGAAACACAGCGTTTTGATCGCGTGCTGGTGGTGGAGGATGGTCGCATAGTGGAAGATGGCGCACCGGCGGCATTGTGCAAACGCAAGGGCACGCGCTATGCCCAATTGTTGCTAGCGGAGCAAAACCTGTGGCAGGACTGCTGGAAAAGTAACGACTGGCGTCACTTGCGCATGCAGGGTGGACGCGTCTCGGAATTGTCGCCTCAGGCTGAAGCCGATCCCCCCCGAACGGCGAATGCGCCTGTGGAGAGCGTCTGTGAGCGCTGAATCTGTGGATAACAGCCTGTGCGACCTGTGCTGGCCCATTGCACAACTGGATACGGCCCTGCACACCCTGGCCCGGCACTGTGGGTTGTGCCCCGATGCACCCAGCTGCAGTGCCATCACACAGGGAGTGGAGAATATCGACACTCGGCTTCAGCTGGGTGCTGAGGCCCTGGACTTGCAGATAGAGAAAGTCGGCTGCAGTTACGGTGAGCTGGAACAGATGCTGGCGCGTGCCGCGCCGGCAATGATTCAACTGCGCTTTGGGGAAAGGGTGTATTTTATCGTCCTGTGCGGCGGCAATCGCCGCCGCCTGCACCTGCTCACCCCCACTCTGAAAGTGCAAAAAGTGTGTCCGCGGCGGGTGGTGATCCAGCTCACCCGTGTGCAGGCAGCGCCCCAGCGCCAGCGCATCAACCACCTGCTCGACAGTGCTGGCATTGGCGGCCGGCGCCGCAGCAGGGCCGCCGGCGCCCTGCTGCGGGAAAGCCTGGCAGGATTGCACCTTGAGCAGTGTTGGATGCTACGCCAGCCCGCGCACCGGCCATTCTGGCAGCAACTGCGTCAGTGCGGCCAGGATCGGCGTTTTTTCGCGATGCTTGTTTTTCATGCGCTGCAAATGGTGTTGTTTTTGGCCAGTTGGTGGGTTATTGGCCGCGCTTTACTGGGTGGCTATATCGACACCGGCTGGCTTGTGGCCTGGGTGCTGCTGCTGGTTTCGCAGATCCCCCTGTCGCTGCTCACCGCGCAACTGCAGGGTTTGGTATCGGTGAAAACCGGCGCGCTGCTGAAACAGCGCCTGCTCGCCAGCGCCCTGCGTATCGAGACAGGCAGGGTGCGGCATATGGGCTCGGGCCAGGTACTCGGGCGGGTTTACGACGCGGAAAGCCTTGAGGCCAGCGCCCTCCAGGGCGGTTTCTCGCTGCTGCTGGGCCTGGTGGAATTCGCGATGGCCTGTATTGTACTCGCCCTGGGGGCTGGTGGACCCCTGCACCTGTTGGTGTTGCTACCGTTTTTATTGGTGGCCTTGTTACTCGGTCGGGCCCTGTACCAGCGCCGTTGCCGCTGGACTGCCCGACGCCTGGCCATGACCCACCGCCTGATAGAAAAAATGCTCGGGCACCGCACCCGCCTTGCGCAGCAGCGGCCCGCCGACTGGCATCGTGGAGAGGACCGTGAGTTGAGTGACTACCTGCAAAGCTCTGCGGAGATGGACGGCACGATGGTGCATCTGGCAGCGCTTTTGCCGCGTATCTGGCTTCTGCTGGGGGTGGTCGGGCTGGTGCCTGTGTTTATCTCCAGCAACCCCGACAGTGCGCAACTCGCTGTGGCCCTGGGCGGCGTGCTGCTCGGTTATCGCGCAGTGCTCAAGTGCCTGCATGGTTTTACCGGTGCCCTGAGTGCCCTGGTGGCCTGGGAAAACGTACGGGAACTCTTTGCCCTGGAGGCACCGCTCAAGCGCACCTCACCCGGCGCAGAGCATGTCGCAGCCATCAGCACGGCCTGTGCGGCTGCAACCCAACCTCTGTGCTATCTCCGTGATCTGAATTTCAGTTACCCCAAAAAAGAAAAGCCGGTGCTGACGGAGTGCAGCCTGGTCATTTATCCCGGCGACCGCCTGCTGTTGCAGGGTGCTTCCGGTTCGGGAAAATCCACCCTTGCCAATGTGATTACCGGCCTGCAGAAACCGGATGAGGGCCTGTTGCTCTTAAATGGGTATGATGGCGCCAGTCTTGTCCCCGGTCAGTGGCAGCGGCTGGTGGCCTCCGCCCCCCAATTCCATGAAAATCATGTACTTGGCGATTCTTTCCTGTTCAACTTGCTGATGGGCGACGAGTGGCCGCCGCGGCAGCAAAGCCTGCGCAAAGCTTATGCTATTTGTGACGAACTTGGCCTTACCCCACTACTGCAGAAAATGCCCGCGGGTATGCTGCAGACGGTGGGCGAGATGGGTTGGCGGTTGTCACACGGGGAGATGAGCCGGTTGTTTATTGCCCGTACTCTTTTGCAAAATGCGGAAATGGTCGTGCTGGACGAAAGTTTTGCCGCCCTGGATCCTGAAAATTTGCGCCGGGCCATGGCCTGTGTACAAAAGTATGCAACTACATTGATTGTGATTGCGCACCCATAGTAGTCAGTTAATGCCAGTGTGCTTTTTTGTAGTCAGAAAAGCCAGCAGGGTTCTGATTCGTCAAGGGGATCTTTAATTTGGCCTCTCTTAAGGGAAGTTTGACTGCGGCATCTCTTACTGTCAGGTCTTCAGTTTCTTATAGTGCATGCGATGCGGCGTGGTATCTTCGCCCTTGCGCTGCACGAAGTCCTCGTGGTACTCGGTGTAGTTACCTTCAAAAAAGACGGCCTTACTCTCGCCCTCGTAAGCGAGGATATGGGTGGCGACACGGTCCAGGAACCAGCGGTCGTGGGAGATCACCAGGGCGCAGCCAGGGAAAGTGAGCAAAGCTTCTTCCAGAGCCCGCAGGGTTTCGATATCCAGGTCATTGGAGGGTTCATCGAGCAACAGTACGTTGGCGCCCTGTTTGAGGGTATAGGCCAGGTGTAGGCGCCCGCGCTCCCCACCTGACAATTCGCCCACCCGTTTTTGTTGATCGCTGCCTTTGAAATTGAAGCGGCCCACGTAGTTGCGCGACCCCACTTCGTAGTGGTTGATCTTGAGCATATCGTGGCCATCGGAGATGGCCTCCCACACGGTTTTGCTGTTGTCCAGGCTTTCGCGGCCCTGTTCCACATAGGCGACCTTGACGGTTTCACCGATGCGGATTGTTCCGGTGTCCGGTTGCTCTGAGCCGCTGATCATACGCAACAGGGTGGACTTGCCGGCACCGTTGCCGCCGACAATTCCAACAATGGCGCCATTGGGAATACACAGGGACAGGTTTTCGATCAGCAGGCGATCCCCAAAACCTTTGCTGACATTTTCGAATTCGATCACCTTGTCGCCGAGGCGTTCGCCGGGCGGGATGTAGATCTCATTGGTCTCGTTGCGGGCCTGAAAATCCTGAGACTGCATCTCCTCCAGGCGTGCGAGACGGGCCTTGTTCTTGGACTGACGGCCTTTGGGGTTCTGACGGGCCCACTCCAGCTCTTTCTGCACGGCTTTCATACGGGCCTGCTCGCTGCGCTGTTCCTGGGCCAGGCGGCGCTCTTTTTGGGCCAGCCAGGTGGTGTAGTTCCCCTCCCAAGGGATGCCGTGGCCGCGGTCCAGTTCCAGAATCCAGCCAGCCACATTGTCGAGGAAGTAGCGGTCGTGGGTGATGGCTACGACGGTGCCGGTAAAGTCGTGCAGGAAGTGCTCCAGCCAGAACACGGATTCAGCATCCAAGTGG
This sequence comes from Microbulbifer sp. 2205BS26-8, assembly GCF_030731025.1. Lineage (NCBI taxonomy): Bacteria > Pseudomonadati > Pseudomonadota > Gammaproteobacteria > Cellvibrionales > Microbulbiferaceae > Microbulbifer > Microbulbifer sp. 2205BS26-8. Next base: position 126,124 of record NZ_JAVAMR010000004.1, read on the forward strand.
TTGGTGGGCTCGTCGAGCAGCAACATGTCGGGGCGCGATAGCAACAGGCGACACAGGGCCACACGGCGCTTTTCACCGCCGGACAGGTTGCTGATATCCGCGTCCCAGGGCGGCAGGCGCAGAGCGTCGGCGGCCACTTCCAGGCGGTGCTCCAGGTTGTGGGCGTCCCAGGCCTGGATGATATCCTCCAACTGCTGCTGTTTTTTTGCCAGGGTGTCAAAGTCTGCGTCCGGCTCTGCATAATCGGCATAGACTTGTTCGAGGCCGGCGAGGGCGTCGATGGCTTCCCGCATGCCGTCTTCCACATTACCACGCACGGTTTTGCCGGAGTCCAGCTGGGGCTCTTGCGGCAGGTAGCCCACTCTGATGCCGGGCATGGCCCGGGCTTCACCATGATAGTCCTGGTCCACCCCGGCCATAATGCGCAGAAGGCTGGATTTACCGGCACCGTTGAGTCCCAGTACACCAATCTTGGCACCGGGAAAAAAGGACAGGGAGATGTCCTTGAGGATCTCGCGTTTGGGTGGCACTACCTTGCCCACCCGGTTCATGGTGTAAACGTATTCAGCCATCTGGGTCCCAGTAATGTGTGTTGGAATCGGTGAGAATTTGCGCGCAACTTATCAGTTTGCGCGGAAAGTGCAACTGCGTATGCCGAGCTGAAGGGGGTTGTACTCGCGTGTGGCTGACGCTCGCGGTGATCTGTGCTTAACTGCGAAGCTATCAAATACAGGCACACTAAGACAGACAGCAATGGATCAGGACTTCCCCGTATTGTTTTCCCGGCGTGGCGCTGTGGCGATCGCGACACTCAACTTGCCCAAGGCGTTGAATGCACTGAACCTGCAGATGATAGAGCGGCTCTGTGCCCAGTTGGATACCTGGGCCCGGGACGATACAGTGGCTGTCGTGTGGATAGACGGCAGTGGCGACAGGGCCTTGTGCGCCGGGGGCGATGTGGTGACCCTGTACCAGCATTCGGCGAGCTATGGGGAGACAAGGGATTGCCGCTTCACCACAGAATTTTTCTCCCGCGAGTATCGTCTCGACTACAAAATCCATACCTATGCCAAGCCGGTTGTGGTTTGGGGCGGCGGCATCGTGATGGGTGGCGGTATTGGTATTACGGCCGGGGCCAGTCACCGTATTGTCACAGAAACCACCCGTATGGCCATGCCTGAAATCACCATTGGCCTGTTTCCCGATGTGGGGGGCAGCTGGTTCCTGAATCGTATGCCCGGCCGACTCGGGCTGTTTTTAGGGCTGACAGGTGCTCAGTTTAATGGTGCCGATGCCCTGTTTGCGGGCCTGGCGGACCGCATGATTGCGCAGGAGCAGCGCGATACCGTCTTGGAAACACTGGCTGCGTTGGCCTTTGCCCGGGATGCGGGCGCGAATCATGTCACCGTCAGTGATTGCCTGAAAACGTTTGAACTCGTATCGCTGCAGCGACCGGAATCGGTACTGCGGGAACACTATGACCAGATCCAGCAACTCACGGATTTCTCCAACCTGCCAGCGGTGTGTACGGCAATCCGCTCTTACCAGGGCGTGGACAAATGGCTGCGGCGCTCCGCCAACACCCTCGCGAGGGGTTCTCCCCTGACACCCTGGATTATCTGGGAACAGCTGCATCGGGGCCGTTACCTTTCCCTCGCCGATGTTTTTCGCATGGAACTGGCTCTGGCGGTCAATCTCTGTGCCAATGGCCACTTCAAAGAAGGGGTGCGTGCCCTGCTGATCGACAAGGACCGTGCTCCGCAGTGGCAACCGGCGAGCCTGGAGGAGATCTGCCCAGAGCAGGTGGCACGCTGCTTTGACAACCCCTGGCACGGCGAGCATCCGCTGGCAGATTTATAGAGCGAATCAGACCGTTTTCGCCCGGGACACCAACAACAAAATCTGGAGTGCTTTTTATGCAAAAGATCGCCTTTTTTGGTCTGGGTAATATGGGTGGCCCCATGGCTGCCAATTTGGTGAAGGCCGGATACCAAGTGGCGGCTTTCGACTTAAACCCCACGGCATTGGCGCAGGCACAGAGGGAGGGCTGCCTGCCCTGTGAGAATAGTGAACAGGCCCTGGAAGGAGCCGGCACCGTGATTTCCATGTTGCCCAGTGGCAATGCGGTCAAAGACCTCTATCTCGGTGAGCAGGGGCTGTTACAACAGCTTCAGGGGGATACCCTGGTCATTGATTGCTCGACGGTTTCTGCGGAAGACGCCTGCCTGGTGCACGAAGCGGCCCGTGCGCGCGGTATCCGCGCGCTGGATGCCCCTGTGTCCGGCGGGACTGCCGCGGCAATAGCGGGTACCCTGTGCTTTATGTGTGGTGGCGACACGGCGACAATTGATGCGGCGCGAGCACTATTGCAGGCCATGGGCAGCAAGATTTTCCATGCGGGTGGTGCTGGAGCGGGCCAGGTGGCGAAAATCTGTAATAACCTGCTGCTGGCTGTGCATATGACCGGTACTGCCGAAGCGCTGCAACTGGGTGTGGACAAGGGGCTGGACCCCAGGGTGCTCTCGGAGATTATGCGGGAAAGCTCGGGCAATAACTGGTCTCTGGCCCATTACAATCCCTTTCCTGGTGCCATGGAGAATGTGCCCGCAGCCAATGGGTATTGCGGCGGTTTCAGTGTGGCCCTGATGCTGAAAGATCTGCGCCTGGCCATGGATGCCGCAGCGGGCAGTGCTTCGTCCACACCTATGGGCGCACTGGCGGAAAACCTGTACCAGCTGCACGGTGCCAGTGCGGAAAACCAGCAGCTGGATTTCTCCAGTATCCAGAACATGTTTCGTCGTCCGGCAGGCGCTTTGACCGACTAGTCTTACTTACCTTGTCGCTGAGGTGCCTTTGCTCAGCCAGTGCTGCCGAACAGGGCCGGTCGGTGGCCATCCCTGAAGTGGCTGTGCACCTGTGAGACGGAGAGTGTGCGCGAGACTTTGGCCGGCTGAGCCACGTCCCCGGGCAGTATGTATCTGGTAACCGGTGGGGCCCGCAGGGTGCATAACAAGCTGTAGTGCTCCCATGTATCCTGTACTGTCATCTCCAAGAGCAACCCGTTTTCAAACGGGCCCGATGGTTTTTCTGGGTTTTCCGATTGGTGGCGCCCTGCCACGTCCGGGCTGTGCCTTATATTTTCCTGACTCCTACACAGGGAATCCACGATCGATGATCTTGTTGTCATGCATCTGAACCCCTTGATTTGGATCAATCCTCTGGGCGGGGTCAACAGTTAACCTGCCTGCGGCTGGTGAGTGGGCCTGGAAAGGTCTTCCCAAGTCGGAAAAATTCCAAATTGCCCTATGGAGAAATTGATGAATCGTATCATTGCGTGCGCAACCGTTGCGCTGACCGCTGGACTAGCTGTACCGGCATTTGCCTATGAAGAGGGGAGCATCATTTTGCGCAGTGGCATCGCCACGGTAGCACCCGATGTCAATTCCAGCGCGCTGTCAGTGTCGGGTGCCGAGCTGGGTGGCACCAGGGTTGATGTTGACAACGGTTCCGCCCTGGGCCTGACAGGCGTTTACATGTTCCACGATCACTGGGGTGTGGAACTGCTGGCCGCAACGCCGTTCACCCACGATATTCAGGTCGAGGGCCTGGGGGCGACCTTTGACCTTGGAGAAACCAAACAGCTGCCACCCACCCTGCTGTTGCAGTGGTATCCCATGAATCAGGGGTCTTCAGTCCAGCCCTATCTCGGAGTCGGGATAAATTACACGGCATTCTTTGATGAGGATATTGACAGCGCTGCGGATGCGAGATTTGCAAGCCTCGGCGCAACAGAAGGAGCCAAGCTGTCCCTGGACAACTCTCTTGGCCTGGCCGCGGAAGCAGGTGTGGATTTTGCTTTCGGCGCGGACAAGCGCTGGCTGTTCAATTTGGCGGTGTTCTGGATAGATATCGATACCGACGCCAAAGTGACAGTGCCGGGAGTGGGTGATATCACCGCCAGCGTGGATATAGATCCGCTGGTATACACGGCGGGGCTAGGCTACCGATTCTAAGCCTGCGGCACCCGGGCCTCGGGGTGGGGCAACCGCTGCGGTTTTTTTCAGGCGGGTCTGGCGGTTGTCTTTCAGTTTGTGGCGGGGGTTGTCGCAAATGACTGGATAAAATTGTGATGAGTATGGTGCAAGAGATAAAGACCAATGTGGGCGGGCTTTCAGAAGCGCTGTTATCCCGCTACAGCGGGCCCTGTCCCCGCTATACCTCTTACCCCACTGCGGATCGGTTCAGTGCACTGGATGGGGTCAGGCCCTGGGCAGCACTGCAGGACATTCGCAGCCTCTCTCTGTATGTTCATATCCCCTTTTGCCGCTCTCTGTGTTATTTCTGTGCCTGCAACAAAGTGATTACCCAGCAGTATGGGCTCGCCTCCAGCTACCTCGATCATCTTTTGCAAGAGGTGCGCTGGTACCGCGATAAAGTGGCGCGGGTACCGGTCACGCAGCTACATCTGGGTGGTGGTACGCCCACTTTTCTCAACGATGCGGATTTGCGCCGGTTGATGGAAGGGCTGGGAGAGGTCTTTGAACTGAACCCCGGTGATGGCGTTGAGTACAGTATTGAAGCCGATCCGCGTACTCTGGAGCCCGAGACGCTGGATACCCTGAGGGAACTGGGGTTTAATCGCCTTAGCCTGGGTATTCAGGATTTTGATGCCAAGGTACAGCAATCCATCAATCGTATCTGCAGTGCGGACCAGGTGAGCGCCCTGACTGCAGCAGCGCGCGAGCAGGGCTTTGCTTCCATTTCCTATGATTTGATTTACGGACTGCCACAGCAGAACCTAAACACGCTGCAGCGCACTTTGGACCGGGTGCTGGCGCTGCAGCCAGACCGTATCGCGCTCTATCACTACGCCCATCTGCCCCACCGATTTAAGGCCCAGCGCCTGATCGATACCGATCTGATTCCCCCTGCCGCGGAAAAAATCGCTATTCAACTGGCGGCAGTGGAGCACCTGGCGCGCGCGGGATATGCATTTCTCGGCATGGATCACTTTGCCCGTTCCGGCGACGAACTGGCCAAAGCCGCGGATACAGGCAGGTTACAACGGAATTTTCAGGGATATACCTTGATGCCTGCAGATGCCCTTGTGGGACTGGGTGCATCGGCAATCAGTTACAGTCGCAGCGGCTTCTGGCAAAACCTGCACCGCTTGAAAGAATACGCCCGGGCCATTGGCGAGCGGGGCAATGCGGCCTGCCGCGGCTGGTGGCTGAGCGAGGAGGACCGGCTGCGTCAACGGGTGATCAGCGAGCTCATGTGCCGCCTGCGCCTGGATAAAGGCGAGATCGAACGCTGTATGGGTACACCGTTTGCGGAGTATTTCCACACAGAGCTTGAGCGTCTGCAACCTATGTTTGACGACGGGCTTATTTACCAGGACGACAAGGCGATTGTTGTTACTGAGCAGGGGCGTTGGTTTGTGCGAAATGTGGCGTCGGCTTTCGATAGTTATCTCCACAACCAACCGACACAAGCCAAATATTCCCGCGTTCTTTAGCTGGCTGCAGGAGACGGTTGCCCGCTTAGCGGTTACAATTGCCGCAAATTGATTTACCGGCTGGTTAGTATGATGGACTCCTCAGTGGCGGTCAGCTGCAGCAACTGCTCCGTAAGGCGTTTATGCCTGCCCGCAGGATTATCCCAAGCCGATATTGATCGGCTTGAGCAGGTTACTCGCCGGAAAAAACTGGTTAAAGCCGGTGAGACGTTGTACCGCGCTGGTGACCCGTTTGCCAATCTGTATGCCATTCGTTCCGGCAGTTTTAAAACGGTGGTTATTGCTGCCGATGGCGATACCCAGGTGACGCATTTTGCCCTGCCTGGAGAACTGCTCGGTCTCGATGCCTACAGTGACCGGATCCACCCCAGTTATGCCGAAGCCCTGGAAGACAGTAGCGTCTGCCTGTTGCCATTCACCCAACTGGAAATTCTCGCCCACCAGGTTCAGGCTCTGCAGCAGCAGATTTACACGATTTTTTCCGAAGAGCTGCGCCAGGAAAATGATATTTTGATGTTGCTTGGCAAGCGCTCGGCAGATACCCGCCTGGCGGCACTACTGATTAATATTTCCAGTCGGTATTCCCGCCGCGGTTATTCCCACAGCAAGTTTATCCTGTCTATGCCGCGTACTGATATTGCCAATTACCTGGGATTGACTGCGGAAACCGTAAGCCGGCTGTTCTCGCGTTTACAGCGGGAGAAACTGATCAAGGTCAGTGGCAGGGCAGTGGAGATTGTGGACCTGGTGGGGCTGAGTGAACTGGCGGGTACCCATTGCAGTTATGAGGAGTCCCATTAACCGGTTGTATATAATAAAGAATATTCTCCCTCCTCTGCTCTTCGGTATGACAAAGGTTGAGGGACTGATTATTCCATAGAATAAAAATCCCTCTTTCTGATGTTCGATTGACTCTGCCCCACGCTACTCAGAGAAAGGGGTACAACTGCGACAGTTGGGTTATCAGTCGTTTTGATATGGTTGTCTCGCCTGAGGCGGTAAGTTGCAGCAATTGTTCGGTCAGACGCTTGTGCCTCCCTGCGGGGCCGTCCCGGGCTGACATCGATCTGCTGGAGGACGTTACCCGCAGGAAGAGGATCGTCAGGTCCGGGGAGATGCTCTACAGCGCCGGGGATTCTTTTCAGAACCTTTTTGCCATTCACTCCGGCAGTTTTAAGTGTGTAGTCACCGCTGCCGATGGCGATATCCAGGTAACCCATTTTGCCCTTCCCGGAGAGCTGCTTGGTCTCGATGCCTACAGCAGGCGGCGCCACAACAGTTATTCGGAGGTCTTGGAAGACAGCAGCGTCTGTCTGCTGCCGTTTGTCCAGTTAGAGCGGCTGGCCCAGCAGGTCCCGGCGCTGCAGCAGCAAATTTACAGCCTGTTTTCCGGCGAACTGCGCCAGGAAAATGAGCTATTAATGCTGCTGGGGAAGCGTTCCTCAGACACCCGCCTCGTCGCATTTTTGATCAACATCTCCAGCCGATGTGCCCTTCGGAAATATTCGCCCAACCAATTTGTACTCTCCATGCCACGCATTGATATTGCCAATTACCTCGGCTTGACTACAGAAACGATTAGCCGGCTTTTTTCCCGCTTACGCCGCGAACAATTGATCCGGGTGGATGGCAGAAGCGTGCAGATTCTGGATATAGTCGGGCTCAGTGAGATTGCGGGAACCCAATGCAGTTATGAGAATTCTCCATAACTGCTGCCTGTAAATAGACTGCACAGGCACAGTAGGTATTGTTCTTCCTGGGATAGTGGCGTGTTGACTCGCAATTGTCTACTGGGTGACCCGTCCCAAAATAGCCGGTTGTCGTAGGTTTTCCGCCGAGGCAGTGAGTCACAGTCTTTCTGGTATTTTCGCGGACATTTTGAAGAAAAAAGGGGGCGTAAACGCCCCTACAATCCACTACTTATCACGAGTGCGTGGAGAAAGCCGATGTTTTATCAGTTTGTTTATTGTTGGAGGTATTCCCTGTTGTTAGCCAGTCCATGGCTTTTTGATCTTCCACAAAGTAGCGTATCTCGCCACTCAAAAACCAGCCACCAATTTTTGTTGCGATTTCTTGCCACTCCTCGTCCCCGAGTACGGCAATCCGGGAGAACTCGTTACCGTGTTTCAGGGCGAGCCTGAACTCATCCCACACAGCATGCAGACCCCATCCCTCGAAATCGCGAATATCCACAAGCATGCTCACCTGGGGGTGTTTCACGCCCTCAAGGGCATATTCCAGCAAGGGTATGATTTGTTCGTAGTCTTTATGGGTCAGCTGGCCAACCGCTTTGATAGACAGCAGAAAATCATCATCGATTCGCTCTATTCCAATAGAAACACCGTGGCGTTTGATTTTCATCTCTCCTCCCTTGTTGACCGGCGCTACGTATCAGGCAAATGCAGTGGTCACAGTTTGATGCTGTGTGAGGTGCTGGTGCAGGATCTCATACACTTTTTTTCTGTTGTTATCAAAAAACGGATTCCCAAGATTTTCAGTTTGAATATGAATCAAGCGCCAGTCTTCTGTATCCAGATACCGCTCGACCTGGGGAAACAGTGCTGAATTTTCCAGGTGGATATGATTGCGTTGCAATTGTATATAGGCGCTGCTGGTATTCTGTAAAACCGTTCGTTCCACCATTGCGTTATTGGCCACTGCGTAAAAGAGTGTGCATATGCCTTTAGTTGCAGTTGCAATCTGCCGGTGCTGCCTCTGCACTTGATAGATGGCGTTGCGATTGTGGATTGGCTTGCGTAACAGCTGTGCAAATATCAAATCCTCCACCGGGTGGTGGTATTGATCCGGGTAGACGGAAAAATAATCCAGCGCGTCGAGAATGCATGAAAGAGTGTTTGGGTCCCGGTCACTGTGCTCAAAAAGATCCAGCAGCAGTTGCTCAAAACTATCAAGCATTTGTTGCATAGCTTGATGGTCACAACAGAGTTGCCGGTAGATGGTGTCCACCCCAGACCTCCGCGATTTGTTTCTTGTCCTATTGTTGATGGGCTTGATGTGGCTGGGTTGATTTGGATCAAGTGAGGGAAACTTAATGGAAAAGCGGGGGGCATTTGGCGAAATAGGGACTTGTGCACAACTTCCAGGATAGTTGCCAGGCCTGGCTCACTTGCCGCTCGGACAGTTGGTTGGGGATTCCGGCGAGCCGGGATGCGTAATACCCCTTATGGCATCCAACATTGAAAGGCCGGTGCAGTGCCGCTAATCAGAATCGTTCATTTTTTATCAGAATTGCTTGTTGGCTCTGGAGAGAGGGCTTTGGGAGTACACAGGGTCCCGTGTGAGGGTACTCAAGTTTTTGTTCATTACCCTACGAAGAAAGGGATATCCGTTGGTGTGGCCGGGGAAAAACTGATTGTTCAAAAAATTTTTGCTTCTATAATCCGCCGGCTTTTGTGAATTTTATAGTAAGGGGAAAGCACGTCTTTCAATTTTAAAATGTTGGCTGCTGTTGTGGCTTTGTTATGTTCTGCTGCTGTCCAGGCCGAGGGGGCCTATATGGGCGATGAGATTGGTATGATGGATGCAGATGGTAGCGATGACAGCCCTTTCAATGCCGGTATTCGCGCTGGGTATACCTGGAATTCTGGCTGGGGCATTGAGGCAGAGTTGACAGGTTCTATGACTGACGGCGATATTTTAGACCGTGATTTCTCTATCTCCACCCAGGCTGTGTATGCCACTTACCGCACCCAGGGAGATATTTATTTCAAGGGGCGTCTTGGTTACCTCAACGAAGAGGTGGATGTAGAGTACTTTGGTGATGCTTCCGATAGCGGTGCCTCCGTAGGTGTTGGTGTCGGTTTTACACTGGCCGAGAATATCTCCTTTGAGACCGAGTACACGCTGATTGAAGAAGAAGTGGATTACTGGTCAGGCTCCTTGGTTGTGCGTTTCTAAGCAAGACCATCCCCTTCAAATGCGGCCGTTGGGCCGCCTGTGTGTTTTGCGCATTCCCTCTGCCCTTTGGTGTACAATGCGCGCCTTTCTGAACGCCCAATACCCCGGTCCTCTCTGCTTCACGGGGCCCGGTTTCAGGGTCTGGGCACTGTAGTACCGGGTTACACAAGTGGCTAAACAGCCCGCTTTAACGAGGGAAAACCATGTTTGATGCATCTGTCACGCTCGCCACCTACGACCCCGAGATCTGGGAAGCCATCCGGGAGGAGGATGCTCGCCAGGAAGACCACATCGAGTTGATTGCCTCGGAGAACTACACCAGCCCGCAAGTCATGGCCGCTCAGGGCAGCAGTCTGACCAACAAGTATGCTGAGGGCTATCCGGGCAAGCGTTACTATGGTGGCTGTGAGTATGTGGACAAGGTGGAAACTCTGGCCATCGAGCGTGCCAGGCAACTGTTTGGCGCTGACTACGCCAATGTACAGCCCCACTCCGGCTCCCAGGCCAACGCTGCGGTTTACCAGGCCCTCTGTGCGCCCGGCGATCCTATTCTGGGTATGAGTCTGGCCCACGGCGGCCACCTGACCCACGGTGCCCGGGTCAACTTCTCCGGCAAGATCTACAGTGCCGTGCAGTACGGCCTGAATCCCGATACCGGGGAGGTGGATTACGAGGAGGTGGAACGCCTGGCGCTGGCGCACAGGCCGAAGATGATCGTTGCCGGCTTCTCTGCCTACAGCCGCGTAATGGACTGGGCGCGCTTTCGCGAGATTGCCGACAAGGTGGGGGCCTACTTGTTTGTGGATATGGCGCACATTGCCGGTCTTGTCGCTGCCGGCGAGTATCCCTCGCCGATCCCCTTTGCAGACGTTGTCACTTCGACAACCCACAAAACCCTGCGCGGCCCGCGCGGCGGCATCATCCTGGCCCGCGCCAATGCAGAGATTGAGAAAAAGCTGAACTCTGCAGTATTCCCCGGTGGTCAGGGCGGCCCGCTGATGCATGTGATTGCCGCCAAGGCGGTTTCCTTTAAAGAAGCCATGACCCCGGAGTACAGGGCCTACCAGAAAAAAGTGGTGGAAAATGCCCGCGCCATGGCGGAGACTTTTCTGGACCGGGGCATCAATATCGTTTCCGGAGGCACCGATGACCATCTGATGCTGGTGGATCTGATTGGCAAGGCGTATACCGGTAAGGATGCCGATGAGGCCCTGGGCCGTGCCAATATCACGGTGAACAAGAATGCGGTACCAAACGATCCGCGCTCCCCATTTATCACCAGTGGCCTGCGTGTCGGCACCCCGGCGATCACCACCCGCGGTTTTGGTGTCGAGGAGACCCAGCAACTGACCCACTGGATCTGTGATGTTCTGGATGCACTGGAAAAGGGGGAAGCGGAGGCCGCTATCGCCGGGGCTAAGCAGAAAGTGCTGAAAATTTGTGCACAGTATCCGGTGTACAGCCAGGGTTGATCGGTGGTGTTGACAAGAAAGCGGCTCTTTGGGCTGTTTTCTGTATGGCTGTGCTGGTGCGGTTAGACTGGATTGCCCCGCGGGCACACTGGCTGCCGGGCCACCTGGCGGAGCGGCTATGGTAAACTGCGACCCATTTTCCACTCCCTTTGGGGACTATCCCGTATGCACTGTCCTTTCTGCGGCGCAGAAGAAACCAAAGTTGTCGATTCCCGCCTGGTGGCTGAAGGGGATCAGGTGCGCCGCCGGCGCGAGTGCCTTGAGTGTCGCGAGCGTTTTACCACGTTTGAAACCGCCGAACTGCTGCTGCCGCGGGTCGTCAAGCAAAATGGCCAGCGGGAGCCGTTCTACGAAGACAAGCTGCGCGCGGGCATCCAGCGCGCGGTGGAAAAGCGCCCGGTCAGCACCGAACGGGTGGAGTCTGCAGTCTCCCAGATAAAACACGCCCTGCAGGCTACCGGTGAGCGGGAGCTGCCCGCCCGCGCCATTGGAGAATTGGTGATGGAGCAGTTGCGCGAGCTGGACCAGGTGGCCTATGTGCGCTTTGCCTCGGTGTATCGGCGTTTCGAAGATGTGAGTGAATTCAACGAAGAGATCGAACGCCTGATCGGTAAGGGAAGTGGTTCGCAATGAGCGCTACCGTTGTGCAGAATGCCGAGGCACTGATGGCTCGTGCTGTACAACTGGCGGAGCGGGGCCTGTATACCACCATGCCGAACCCACGGGTCGGGTGTGTGATTACCGATCCTGCCGGTGCGGTTGTGGGCGAAGGCTGGCATCAACGCGCCGGTGCAGCCCATGCGGAGATCGCAGCACTGCACATTGCGGGCGAGCGCGTCCGCGGGGGCACGGTGTATGTCACCCTTGAGCCCTGCAGCCACACCGGCCGCACGGGGCCCTGCACAGAGGCGCTGATAAAAGCCGGCGTTGCCCGCGTGGTCTACGGAATGCAGGACCCGAATCCGCAGGTTGGCGGCACGGGTCTGCAGAAACTACGCGAAGCGGGTATCGAGGTGGCAGGTCCCCTGCTGGAAGCCCAGTGCCGAAGGCTTAACCCCGGTTTTATCAAGCGCATGACCCTGGGCCTGCCGCTGGTGCGCTGCAAGTCCGCGATGAGCCTGGACGGGCGCACCGCCATGGCCAGTGGCGAGTCCAAATGGGTGACCGGTCCCGCTGCGCGCGCCGATGTACAGCGCCTGCGCGCACGCAGCTGCGCGATTGTTACCGGTGTTGAGACCGTGCGCTTTGACAACCCCAACCTGAATGTGCGCGCCGATGAAATGGCGCTGGCAATGCTCGCGGCGGAGCGAGCCGCTGAAGTACAGCCACTGCGGGTCATTGTTGACAGCCAGCTGCGCACACCGCCCAAAGCCTTTATTTTGCAGGGCGACGCCCCCACACTGGTGTGCACTACCGAACGCGCAGCATCAGAGCGCCGCGCGCGACTGCAGCAGGCCGGTGCCGAGGTGCTGGTATTGTCATCGGATGCCAATGGGCGGGTGGATCTGCTCGCTTTGCTGCAGGAACTGGCGCGGCGCCAGTGCAATGAGGTTCTGGTGGAAAGCGGCGCGACCCTGTCCGGTGCATTCCTGTATCGCGGTCATGTGGACGAATTGATTGTCTACCTGGCGCCCAAGCTCCTCGGCAGCACGGCGCGACCGCTGTTTGCACTGCCGATCGAGCGGATGGGTTCAGTCCTGCCGATTACGATTACCGATATGCGTGCAGTCGGACACGATTGGCGCATCACCGCAACCACGGATATCGAGTACTGATGTTTACCGGGATCATTGAAGCTGTGGGTGACATCGCCGAACTTGAAGCGCACGCGGGTGACCTGCGTCTGCGGGTAAGGAGTGGCGATCTGGACCTGTCCGACGTGCAGTTGGGGGACAGTATCGCCACCAGCGGCGTGTGCCTGACGGTGGTGGCACTCTGCGGTGACGGCTATTGGGCAGATGTGTCTGCGGAAACCCTGGCCGTCTCCTGTGTCGGTGGCTGGAAAAGGGGCGACCGGGTCAATCTGGAGAAGGCCCTCACCCCGCAAACGCGTTTTGGCGGCCATATTGTCAATGGCCATGTGGATGGCATCGGTACCGTAGTGTGGCGCAAATCCGAAGCGCGCGCCGAGCGGTTCCGCCTGCGCGCACCGGAAAATCTGGCCCGCTATATTGCCCATAAGGGCTCGATTACGGTGGATGGCACCAGCCTTACCGTGAATGCGGTGGACGGCGCAGAGTTCGAGCTGACCATCGTACCCCATACCTTGCAGATAACGATTATGGATGGTTACACCGCCGGTACCCGGGTCAATCTGGAGGTGGACCTGATCGCGCGCTATCTGGAGCGCCTGCTTCTGGGGGAGCAGGCGGCCACACCCGGCACTACGGAGATAACCCGTGAATTTCTCGCCCGGCACGGGTTTTACCCGCGCTAGCCGGCCTGGCGCACCGGGGCCCAGCACGGTTGTCCGCTGCCGTGGGGGGCGCCCAATTTGCAACTGACCAATTTATCCAGAGTGAGCAATGGAACTTAATACGGTTGAAGAACTGATCGACGATATTCGCCAGGGCAAGATGGTGATCCTGATGGACGACGAAGATCGCGAAAACGAGGGCGATCTGGTGATGGCGGCGGAACAGGTACGTGCCGAGGACATCAATTTCATGGCCACCCACGCCCGCGGCCTGATCTGTTTACCCCTGTCCAAAGAGCGTTGTAAACAGCTGGAGCTGCCACTGATGTCGCAGGAAAATGGCGCTTCGTTCAGCACCAACTTCACCGTCTCCATCGAGGCTGCCGAGGGGGTGACCACGGGGATTTCCGCAGCGGACCGCGCCCGCACCGTGCGCGCGGCGGTGGCCAGGAACGCCAAGCCCAGCGATATTGTGCAGCCCGGCCATATCTTCCCGATCATGGCCCAGCCCGGCGGTGTACTGAGCCGGGCCGGTCACACCGAAGCGGGATGCGACCTGGCGCGCCTGGCGGGGTTTGAGCCCGCTGCGGTGATTGTCGAGGTCATGAACGCAGATGGCACCATGGCGCGGCGCCCCGACCTGGAGCGGTTTGGCAGGGAGCACAACATCAAGATCGGCACCATCGCCGACCTGATCAACTACCGCGCCCTCAACGAAAAAACCGTGGAGTGTGTCAACGAGCGCAAGGTGCGCACCGAGTTTGGTGAATTCAGGTTGCGCACCTATCTGGACAGAGCCCGCCGCGAGCGCCACTTTGCCTTTATCAAGGGGGAGCCCACGCCAAAAGAGCCCACCCTGGTGCGGGTTCATGTGGGCAATACTTTGCGTGATGTACTCACCATTCGTCGCGGCGACGAAACATTCACGCCCTGGACCTTTCGCCGCGCCATGCAGCGTATTGAACAAGAGGGCAAGGGGGTGGTGGTGTTGATCTGCCACAACGAGACAACAGAGGAAATCGAAGAGAGCATCGACTGGCTGATCAGCGGCAAGCAGCAGCGCCCCAGTCAGGATTTGGTGTACAAACAGGTGGGCACCGGCTCGCAGATACTGCGCGATCTCAAGGTGTGCAAAATGCGCCTGATGAGTGCCCCGTTCAAATTCAGTGCCATTTCCGGCTTCGACCTGGAAGTGGAGGAATACCTGAACGCTGACCAGTAAACCGAACTGTGCACGCGGGCCCTGTTAGCGGATGGGGCCGGTGCTACGAACTGGATACGGATTGGAAACTATGAGCAATATGCAAGTGATCGAAGGGGACTTTGTCGGCAGCAGTGGCCGGTATGCACTGTTGGTGAGCCGCTGGAACAGTTTTGTGGTGGAGCGCCTGAAAGACGGCGCGCTCGATACCCTGCGCCGCAAGGGCATCCCGGATGGGGATATCACGATATGCTACGCACCGGGTGCCTTCGAGTTTCCACTGATTGCACAGAAGCTGGCGGAGAGTAAAAAGTTCGATGCGGTGATCGCCCTGGGGGCGGTGATTCGCGGCGATACTCCGCACTTTGAATATGTCGCCGGCGAGTGCACCAAGGGGCTGGCGCAGGTAGCGCTGAACACCGGCATTCCGGTGACATTCGGTGTTCTCACCGTGGACTCCATTGAGCAGGCCATCGAACGCTCCGGCACCAAGGCCGGCAACAAGGGCTGCGAGGCTGCTGAGTCCGCCCTGGAAATGGTCTCGCTGCTCGGCAGGATCTAATACTGCGGTGCCGGCCGGCAGGTGGCACCAATCCACTCTGTGAAGTATCCACCGGAAAAGACAATGACGGTAACTGCATCCGCCCGCCGCAAGGCGCGCCACTATGCCATGCAGGCGCTCTACCAATGGCAAATGGCCGGCGCCAGTATCACGACTATCGAGGCGGAGTTTCACGCCGACAATGATATGAGTAAAACCGATGTGGCGTATTTCCACGACCTGTTCCACGGGGTTGCAAAAAACCTCGATGCGGTAGAAGGCACCTTTACCCCCTACCTGGATCGCAGTGTGGAAGACCTGGACCCGGTTTCCCGCGCACTCTTGCGCATGTCTGCCTACGAACTGCAATACCGCGTGGATGTGCCCTATAAGGTTGTGATCAATGAATCGGTGGCGCTGGCAAAAAAATTCGGCCCCACCGATGCCTTCAAGTTTATCAACGGCATTCTGGACAGGACTGCCGCAACACTGCGCGCGGCGGAAGTGGCTGCGGACAAGAAAGCCTGACTCTCAGTCACAGCCATGAAACGTGCGCCGGGCGAGTTTGACATTATCCGCGACTACTTCGCCAGCGCCCCGCAGGGCGAGGGCGTGGCGCTGGGTATTGGCGACGATTGCGCGCTGCTGCAGGTGCCGGCGCAGGGCCAGCTGGCCGCCTCCGTAGACACACTGGTGGCGGGTAGGCACTTTCCTGTGGCGGCAGACCCCGCCGCCATTGCCACACGGGCACTGCGGGTGAATCTCAGCGACCTGGCTGCCATGAATGCTCGTCCGCTGTGGTTTACCCTGGCGCTGACCCTGCCGGGCAGTGACGCGGATTGGTTGCAGCGGTTCGCCGATGGCCTACTGAAAACCGCCAGACAATTTGGCATTTCCCTGGTGGGTGGCGACACCACCGCGGGACCCCTGTCTATCACGATCCAGGTACTTGGCCAGACTCTGAAACCGCTGCGACGGGACGGCGCCCACCCCGGCGATTCCGTGTATATCAGTGGTCCCCTGGGTGGCGCGGCAGCCGCTCTGCCGGTCATCCTGGGTGAACGGGCAGCAGAGGGGGAAACCCGGCGCAGGGCCGAGCGGGCTTATTACTATCCCGAACCGCAGTTCGCCACTGCGGCGGCCATCGCCGGGCTGGCCAGCAGTGCTGTGGATATTTCCGATGGCCTGCTGGCAGATCTCGCCAATATCTGCACAGCCAGTGCGGTCAGTGCCGATGTATATCTGGAGCGCCTGGCGATTGCGCCGCTGGCGCGGGCCCTGGCGGGCGAGGGCGCACTGGCGTTGGCCGCCGCCGGAGGCGATGATTACCAGTTGTGTTTTACCGTGCCCCAGGCGCGGGTTCCCGCCCTGCAAAAGCTGGAGCTGGAGGCGGTGGCTATCGGCACACTGAGCCCTGGCGAA
Organism: Microbulbifer sp. 2205BS26-8; assembly: GCF_030731025.1. NCBI lineage: Bacteria > Pseudomonadati > Pseudomonadota > Gammaproteobacteria > Cellvibrionales > Microbulbiferaceae > Microbulbifer > Microbulbifer sp. 2205BS26-8. The sequence goes on from NZ_JAVAMR010000004.1 coordinate 142,612, forward strand.
GCCGAGGTGCGCTGCTGGCAAAACGGCAGGCGCTGGCGGGCGTCCCGTACGGGCTACCGGCATTTTTGAGCGCGGCTTTACAGGTAGGCCATACCGCTATGGCTGTGCAATGTCACCGGAATTGGGCACCATGAAGATACAGAATCCGTCTTTTTCCCAACTGTTGCGCCACCCCGCACTGTTGCTGGCCTTTGGTTTTGGTGCCGGCCTTGCCCCCAGGGCGCCGGGCACCTTCGGCACCCTCGCCGCCATCCCCTTCTGGTGGTTGATGCAGGGGCTGTCACCGGCCGGGTATCTGGGGATTGTGGTGGTCGCGGCGCTGCTGGGGTGTTACCTGTGCGGAGCCGCGGCGAAGAAACTCGGTGTGCATGACCACGGCGGCATAGTCTGGGATGAAATGGTGGGTTACTGGCTCACCATGTGGATGGCCCCCCAGGGCTGGCTGTGGGCGCTGTACGGTTTTGTGTTGTTCCGCCTGTTCGACATTACCAAGCCGCCGCCCGTGCGCTGGGCAGACAGGCAGGTACACGGTGGCATCGGAATAATGCTCGACGATATACTGGCCGCCATTTACGCGGGGCTGGTAGTGCAGGTGACCGCATGGCTGATGGGCGTGTAAACGGATAGGGACGATCGATGGGAAAACGATTGTGTGTACTGCTGGGGCTGCTGATTGCCACTGCCGCCGGTGCCCAGCAGGTACAGCTCAAGGGCCTGTTCGGCGACAGCGCCCTGCTGGAAATCGATGGTCGCCAGCGTATTCTCAGCAGCGGGGAAAGCTCCCCGGAGGGGGTCGAGTTGCTGGAGGCCACCACCGGCCATGCCCGCGTGCGCGTCGCCGGGCGCGAGCGAAAACTCACCCTGGATACGCCGGTTGCCAGCCGCTATGTGCAGGCCGACAAGGCCGAGGTGCGCCTTATGGCCGACCCTCGCGGCCACTACAGTACCGAAGCCTGGGTGAACGGATTGCGTGTACCTATGCTGGTGGACACCGGCGCAACCAGCATCGCTTTCAACTACCCCACTGCGCGCCGACTCGGCCTCAACCTGGAAGGTGCGGAGGAAATCGCGGTTTCAACCGCCAATGGTATGACACGTGCGTATTTGGTGAATCTCAGCAGCGTGACCATTGGCGGCATTAAACTGCACAATGTGAAGGCCACTGTGCACACCGGGGACTTTCCCCGTATCGTGTTGTTGGGCAACACCTTTCTCGCCCGGGTGGATATGAAGCAGCAGGATGGTGTACTGATACTGCGCGCACGCAACTGAGTGGAAGAGGTATGACGTTGGCTATTCGATATGTGGAATCCTCAAAGCTGCCCACCTCCTGGGGTATGTTTGAGATGCACGGTTTTGAGGAAGTGGGCACCGGCAAGGAGCACCTGGTACTCACCATGGGCGACTTCGATACCGATGCGCCGCTGCTCGCCCGCATCCACTCGGAATGCCTGACCGGCGATGCGCTCTTCTCTCTGCGCTGTGACTGCGGTGCCCAGTTACAACACGCAATGCACCGCATTGCCATGGAAGGGCGCGGGGCCATTTTTTACCTGCGCCAGGAGGGTCGCGGCATCGGCCTGCTGAACAAGATTCGCGCCTATCACCTGCAGGACTGCGGGGCAGATACTGTCGAGGCTAATGAAAAGCTCGGCTTCGGTGCGGATATGCGCGATTACTCCCTGCTCAAGGGGATGATTGAGCATCTGGGCATCCATGCCATTCGCCTGATGACCAACAACCCGCGCAAGGTGAAAGCCCTGCAGGATCTGGGTATTGAGGTGACCGAGCGCCTGCCGCACCAGTCCGGGCGCAACCCGCACAATGCCAAATACCTCTCCACCAAAAAAGGCAAGCTGGGGCACCTAATCGAAAGCGGGGAGGAAGAGGGCGGGGAGCCATAATTTCCGCTCTTTTGTGCCCCTGCCATGCTAGTACAAGGGCCGGATATCTCCGGCCTTTTGAACTGTGCCAGGCGCGATAGGCTCAATCAGGGCGGCGCGGCTGCACAAATACCGCAGTGCTGCGCCCGGGCAGGGTAAAGCTGCCGTTGCGGGGGTTGAAGTTTGCCCGCTGCAGGCGCGGGTCTACCGAGCGGCGCTGGCGGCGCTTGGGCGCCAGCTCGGGGTTGGCCAGCACTGGCTGCATTATACGCACCGAAACCCAAGGCCTGCACAAAACGATCTATGCCGATAGAGAGTACGACAACCTCGGTCGCCTCACATTTGTCAGTGAACCCTACTTTATCGGCAACAGCCGTCTGTGGACCAAAACCGACTACGACCTGCTCGGCCGTCCCACCCGCGTGACCGCCCCGGACGGCTCCCAGGCCACTATGGAATATTTGGGTCTCAAGACCATTACCACCAATAACAAGGGCCAGCAAAAAACCGAATACAAAAACGTCGCCGGTGAACTGGTCGATGCCATCAACGGGCGCCTTACCTACGAGTACGACAGCCAGGGTAACCTGCACAAAGCCAAATCCTGGGGCAAGACCAACAGTGCCGGCAGCCATATCGACGAGGGCGACGGCCACAGCTATCCCATTGTGGTCACCATCAACTACGACCACCTGGGTCGTAAAACGGACATGGACGACCCGGACAAAGGCGCCTGGGAGTATACCTACACCAGGCTTCTACCGGACGCCTGCTCAACTAGACTTCCACAGTTCTGGGTACCTTTGGTATCCAGAGCATCAGTTACCAGTGGGATACCCTGGGCAACCTCACCAGCCGCCACAACCAGAGTGGCAGCAAGAACCTGTGCGAAAGCTTCTGCTATGACGACCTTAACCGGTTGATCAAAACCCATATCGGCAGCAGCAATGTAAACTGTGACAGCCTGAGCACTGCCAACCAGGATGTCCGCTACAATGCCATCGGCAATATCACCTACAAAGCCGGTGTAGGTACCTATGCCTATGGCCAGAACGGTGCCGGTCCCCATGCCGTGACCACTGCCGGCGGGGTCAGCTACCACTACGACGCTTACGGCAATATGACCTCAGACGGCTTCGACGGTGGCCGTACTATCCAGTACACCACCTTTGATAAAGCGGAGCGGATCGAAAAGGGCAGCCATACCACCGACTTCCTCTACGGCCCCAGCCACAGCCGCTATTACCGCAAGGACACCAACAGCAGCAGCGGGGAAGTCACCGAGACCTGGTATATCGGTGGTATTGAGCGCATCCAGAAATCCAGCGCCCCCGGCGAAATCCAGTGGAGGCGCCACCTGGGCACCGCCGTGTACACGGTAAAAACCGATCTTGCCTACGCGGTGCAGTCCACCGACAAGCTGTTCCTGTACAAGGACCACCTGGGCTCCATGGACCTGATTACCGATAAGGCTGGCAAGGTGGTACAGGAGATGTCCTTTGACGCCTGGGGCCAGCGCAGAAATACCGACTGGAGTGCGTTGCCCCTCACCGCATTGTCAAGCTTCGACCACAGCCGCACCACCCGCGGCTATACCGGCCATGAGATGCTCGACGAGGTGGGCCTGATCCATATGAACGGGCGGAT
>NZ_JAVAMR010000039.1:0-33660 GCF_030731025.1 Microbulbifer sp. 2205BS26-8
AGAGGACAAAACCATGCAGCTCGAAATCACCATCGTAGATGCCTTTACCGACACCCCGTTTAAAGGCAATTCCGAAGCAGTAATTATCACACAACAATGGCTTGCGGATGATTTGATGCAATCGATCGCTGCGGAAAATAACCTGTCTGAAACCGCCTTTCTGCTGAAGTGCTCTGACAGCGAGTACCGGATTCGCTGGTTTTCCCCTGTGACTGAAATCGATTTTTGCGGTCATGCCACCCTGACCTCGGCCTTTGTGCTTTTCTCCAAAAATCCCACATTACAGGGCGTACACTTTTCAGCCGGAGCTGTGGGAAAAATGTACATTGCCCGAGCTGATGATGGCTATATCACCATGCACTTTCCCAAGCGGGCTTCGCATCCGGTAGCGCATATACCCGGTGATCTGATGACAGGGCTATCCATTCAACCGGCGGATGTACTGCGCAACAATCAGGCATATTTTGCCATTTATGAAAGGGAGGAGGATATTTTTAACCTGAAGCCGGATCCAGCAAAACTGAAAAATCTCGCTCCCTTTGATGTGGTGGCAACGGCCAGATCCGTACAATACGATTTTATCTCAAGCTATTTCTGGCCCGCCAATGGTGGCGTGGAAGATCCTGTAACCGGGTCCATCCATACAGGACTGGCTCCCTACTGGGCAGAAAAGCTGGACAAATCCCGACTGACTGCGTTCCAGGCATCCAAACGGAGAGGTCTGCTAAACTGCCAGGTTAAGGAAGACCGGGTCATTATTTCCGGCAAGGCCGTTCAATACCTGAAAGGTACTATCAGCGTATAATTTACCCGGCAGTGGCAGTGGCAGTGAATCGATAAAATAGTCCCGATGTATCCCCTGTAGCGATCGGTAAGCACCGAGCCAGTTTCATCTATACCAGGGACCTGTTCGGTGATTCTTATACTATCGGCGGTTGCGGGAAGCACCGATTGGGTAAAACAGCAGATCGACAGAGCAGATTAGATACCGTGTAAATACCGGCAAAACAACTCTCACCCGGTACCGCCTGTCGATGCACAAAAGCGCATTTATTCAGGCGGTTTTTGGTCATACGGGATAAAATCTTCCCAGTGCATCGGAAAATCCTGCTCAGCGATAGTTGCGGAAAGCAGATAATCGAAGATGCCTTCCGCATTGTTACTATTGCTCATCAACAAGACTCCCATACCCATCTCGGGATAAATCATTGAGAAGTTCTGAAAGCCCTCATCGTGATGACCCTCTTTAAAGGCTGCCCAGCCGTATTTGGTATGGAACAACCCCCAACCCAAACCATAGCTGAGCTGGATATCGTCGTTACGATCAGTCATTTCTCCGGCACCGGGGCCGAACTGTGTTTTAGTGCGAATACGTATCTGCGGACTGAACATCTCCTTGAGCGCCTTTGCACTGATGCCATCACCCTTTAGTACTGCTGTCATAAAACGCATATAGTCCTGGGTTGTGGTTTCCAGGGTACTGGGCGCACGGGCCGCATTATCTTTATCCCGGCGAAAAGTGCTGCCGTCGGCCCCATGCCCCAGAGCATAATCGCGTTCAAACCGGGGCTGCCAGGTATAACTGGACATAGCCATTCCGTAAGGGGCGAAAATAGTTTCCCGCATCAGCTGTTCCACCGATTTTCCGGTCAACTTTTTCAACACAACCTGTAAAAGCACCATCCCCTCTGCAGAGTAACTGTATCGCTCTCCCGGCTCGAAATGAATACGCAGTTTATGATCCGGTTCAAACCAGCGCCAGCTTGGCAATCCGGTCGTATGAGACAAGCACATGCGTGCGGTGATTTTCCGATATCGCGGTGCTTGGCACAAATCCCCTAAATTCTTGTGCCATGCATTTCCGCCATCACTCTGGCTTTTCCACAGTGGCTCGTTCAAATACGATTGAAGCGGTTTATCCAGATCTATAATACCTTGATCCGCCAGCTTCATTACCAAAACAGCAAAAACCGCTTTACTCAGCGAAGCGCCGTACATTTCTGTGGTGGTTTTGAGCGGTTTTTTATTTGGCAGGTCGGCAAACCCAAACGCTTCAGAATATACCGGCAGGCCATTGTTAAACACTGTGACAGTCAAACCCTGTACCTGAGCCGCATTGGTCAGTTGGGTGATTTTGTTCGTCAATTGACTGGAGGAAATGGTACTGCCATCCAAGCGCACCAGCTGCTTTTCAGCAGAGCTGGCAAAATTGGACAACCCGATAACAATCAAAACTACCAGAATTCTTTTCATAGCCTATTCACGCTGTTTTTCTTTTAATCTGTATCAAATGGTTCCGCTGCTTCAAAAGAACCTGTTTCAGATTTTGATTCTTATCTGCATGTTCGCAGCCTTGGGAATTGAACAATCGGGAAAAGGAGGTTATTGAGTCGCTTCAGAATACAAGTGAGCGTCTGATCGAATTAATGTGTTTCCAGGTGCTGTTAACAAGTCAGCCGTAAAACCCGGTTGAAATCTATCCGGGGCAGACAAAAAGCGTGGATCACTCGAGGCAACCCGGTGCCCCAGCTATTCCAGATATCGTTGGGTTTTGACAGACTATCGGAGAATTTTCCCCCCATATCAGCACCCTAAGAGCACGGTGTCCCTGCCCAGCGCACTGGCAGCCAAATTTCTGCTTACCCAGAGGGCCGACAAGTATCCCAAAGCCTACCCAGAATTTACCCGGGGTGGCCATCGGGGCGGGGCCGGAAGAGGACCGGGGTGTAGTACAAAAGAAAGAGTGCATACCCCACGATCCAAGTGACGATGGCCACAAGAAAGCCAGTGGGTGCAGAAGCCCAGAACACGCGCACCAGGGCCGAGCAGGCCAGCGCCGCAAATGCCAGCGGCATCAGGCGCGGTGCCTTCAACACCCGACCGGTATGCCCGAGGCTCACGCGGCTGGCCATCGACAGAATCAATCCACCAATACCGCCTACGGCAAAGGCGTGCAGGGCGGGACTGTGCCAAGAGGGCGCTATACCGCTCCAGGCCAGCGCGGCGAGAAAACAGCCGAGAACCACAAGCCAATAACTCAGGTGCAAAGACCAAACCATCGGTTCAGCCCAGATCCGCGTGGGGTGCCAGCGCAATATGCGCACAAGCTGCAACACACCGAGTACCAGGGCGAGTGCAGCCCAAAGCGTCCGGGGCAATCCCAGTGCCACACTCAGTAAAAGCAGTATTGCGGCAATGTGCGTGCCCCACTCGGCAAAGGGCAGCTTCTCGCGAGGGGGCATCTGGAAACGCCGCGCGGTAAAAAAGGGTATGACCCGTCCACCGATCACCAGAATAATGGCTGTCACCAGCAGAAGGGCGAGCAGTGCCACTCGGCTCTGGGCCCCCGGCAACAGCCAGTGACACGCCGATAACCCGGCAAAAGCCAGCATGGCAGGCAATACAAACAGATTGCGCCACTGCCTGGTACGCAATACCCTTACCCCCAGCAGAAACCCGGCCAACAGGAAAAACGCCACCTCTGTGCAGACTGGTATCCACACTGGTACCGCCGCGAACAGATACCCCAAACGCGCCAGCAGCCACAATCCCACCAGACTCATCAACTGGGGCCCCTTTGGTGAGGGAATCCCGGTCCAGGTCTGCATGGCGGTAGCGAGAAAACCGACCACCACCGCAGCGGCAAATCCAAACAGCATTTCATGGGAGTGCCAGACGACCCCACCGCGCAGCGCCGGCAACTGCCATCCGGACAACTGCAGTTGCCATACCAAAAGCGCGATCATGCTCCACAGGGCAGCCCCCCAGAAAAAAGGCCGGAAAGGCATACGCCAAATAGGCAAAATGGATTCTGTATGCGCGCGGTCTACGATGGGAATCACAATCTACACTCCTTCTAAAAACCGGGCTGTTTTCCCAGGGCAAAGGCTTGACCGACTCCAGGTTCTCCATCCATGGGGCAATACCATCTGTGCCGAAGGCTCCAAGGCCTTCACGTGCACATTCTAGCATCTCCCGGGACTCTAAACCCTGATTTCGCTCAAGCCCCCACCCTGGGAAACGGCGAAAAATCCTTGCATACCCGTGATTGCAATGGCCTGAAATGCCGCTTCACGGATTGAGTGATGGGTGTATTTTCACTCAACCAACACCAATAGTTAATAGTCCACTGCAAAATGTTGAAAGTCGGGACCTATAACCATTCAGAAAGGCAGGGTATTTCTCAACCCGCTTCAACCGGCATTCAAGGATACACACAAACCCGGTAACCAACAGATTGCCGGGCCATTCGTATTTCCAGGTATTGCGTGAAAAGGGGGCGGTATAAACCTGATCAGTTCAGTTGTTTTCCATACCGGTGAGGCAAGGAAAACCAAAGCTCTTCTGCCCAGCCTCTCTTTGCATCTTGAGTCAGTTTCTGCTGCAACCGACACGGACCAAGCCGAGAGTGGCCAATAGAAATCTTAGCGGAATACCCCTCTGAAAAAGAAAATCTCACCAGGTGCTCTTATTCACCTGTGGCACCGACTTGGCTACCGGATTTTTAATTAACAGCATTCAGTCAAGTGTCAATCCGCTTTGAAAAGAACACTAGGTCACAAATGCTCCACGGCGTCAATTTCGTATTCCATCGAACCGGAAGGCGCGTGTACCACAACAACCTCCCCAACTTCTTTGCCGATCAGCGCCCGCGCAATGGGAGAATTCACAGAGATCTTGCGTTTTTTTACATCTGCTTCATCATCTCCCACAATCTTGTAAGAAACCTCGCGGTCGTCATCCAAATGAATAATCGTAACCGTGCTGCCGAAAATCACCCTGGCACTCGGCTCAATCGACTTGATATCGATAACCTGTGCGTGAGACAGTTTACTTTCAATTTCCTGAATGCGACCTTCAATAAAACCCTGCTTTTCCCGTGCAGCGTGGTATTCGGCATTCTCCTTCAGGTCACCGTGTTCGCGCGCCTCCGCTATCGCCTGCACTATGGCAGGGCGCTCCACTTTCTTCAGGTTTTCCAGCTCTGAACGCAATGCGTCGGCGCCTTCAACGGTCATTGGTACCCGGTTCAATGTGGGACCTCCATGGTAGTTACTGCGGAGCCGAACCCTGGAACTTCACAGAGTTCGCCCGCAACTCACAGGTTGGTTTAGAAATTTAAGACAGCTTGACTACGCGCTGGTGAAGGTCCTGCAGACGACGCACCTGCAACGGCTGCTCCTGGCGCATGGCCATCGCCATGGCCTGAGCGGCCGCCAGGGTGGTGGTGTAACACACCCGGTGATTCTCCGCGCTGCGACGGATATCTGCGGAATCGCGAATCGCCTGGCGTCCTTCGGTGGTATTGACCACCAGCGCAATCTCGTCGTTTTTGATCATATCAACGATATGCGGACGACCTTCACTCATCTTATTTACGGTTGTAACGGGAATGGCGCTCTCTTGCAAGACCCTGGCGGTACCGCGCGTGGCCACCAGCTCAAAACCCAGGGCGACAAGGTCTCTCGCGACGCCCACAGCCTCCTGCTTGTCGAAGTCGCGCACAGACATAAATACGCGCCCCGACATCGGCAGGCGGTCACCGGCAGCCACCAGTCCCTTATCGAACGCCTCCGCGAACGTGGCGCCGACCCCCATCACCTCACCGGTGGATTTCATCTCGGGCCCGAGAATCGGGTCCACTTTCGGGAACTTGTTGAACGGGAACACCGACTCTTTGACAGAGAAGTAATCCGGCACAATCTCCTCCGTGAAGCCCTGCTCCCTCAGACTGGTGCCCGCCTGACAGCGCACAGCGACCTTGGCCAGGGAGATCCCGATACACTTGGAAACAAACGGCACCGTGCGGGAGGCCCGCGGGTTCACTTCGATCACGTAGATCTCACCGTCCTGATAGGCCAGTTGGGTATTCATCAAACCCACCACGCCCAGTTCCCGCGCCATGGATTTCACCTGCTCGCGCATTGTGTCCTGTGCCCCGGAGGGCAGGCTGTAGGGTGGCAGGGAGCAGGCGGAGTCACCGGAGTGCACACCGCACTGCTCAATGTGCTGCATAATGGCGCCAATAACAACGTCATGGCCATCGGACACCGCATCGATGTCCACTTCAATGGCTGCGTTGAGGAAGTGATCCAGCAATACCGGCGCCTCATCGGAAACCTGCACCGCTTCTTTCATGTAGTTGAGCAGTTCGTCTTCCTTGTAGACGATCTCCATGGCGCGGCCACCCAGCACATAGGAGGGGCGCACCACCAGGGGGTAGCCCACATCCTTGGCGGCCTGGATCGCTTCTGAGATCGAGCGCACAATGGCATTTCTCGGCTGTTTGAGGCCCAGTCGCTTGATCATCTGCTGGAAGCGCTCGCGGTCTTCCGCGCGGTCGATCTGCTCGGGCGTGGTACCGATGATGGGCACCCCCTCCGCAGCCAGGTAGCGCGCCAGGTTCAGCGGGGTTTGGCCACCGAACTGTACGATGACACCCTGGGGCTTCTCTTTGGCGACAATTTCCAGCACATCCTCCAGAGTGACCGGCTCAAAGTAGAGGCGATCAGAGGTGTCGTAGTCGGTGGAAACTGTCTCCGGATTACAGTTGACCATGATGGTCTCGTAGCCATCCTCGCGCATGGCCAACGCCGCGTGGACACAGCAGTAATCGAATTCAATACCCTGACCGATACGGTTGGGGCCGCCGCCCAGCACCATGATTTTCTTTCTGTCGGAGGGCACCACCTCACATTCCTCATCGTAGGTGGAGTACATATAGGCGGTGGAGGTGGCAAACTCCGCGGCACAGGTGTCCACACACTTGTAGGATGGGAAAACACCCAGCTTGTGGCGGAGTTCGCGCACGGTCTTCTGGCTTACGCCCAGCAGATCGGCCAGGCGGCAGTCGGAGAATCCCTTGCGCTTGAGAAAACGCATATGTTCAGCCCGAAGCACCGAGGTGGGCAGTGACTTGAGCGGCTCCTCGATCTTGATCAGCTCTTCGATCTGCACCAAAAACCAGGGATCTATAGCAGACAGCTCATACACCTGCTCTACGCTCATTCCCATACGGAAGGCATCGCCCAGATACCAGATCCGCTCGGCGCCCGGCACGGAAAGCTCGCAGCGCAGGCGGTTCTCGGCACTGTCTTCGCCGGGATCGATCTTGCCCTCCAGGCCGAAGCTGCCCACTTCCAGGCCGCGCAGCGCTTTCTGCAGGGACTCCTGGAAAGTACGGCCGATGGCCATGACCTCGCCCACGGACTTCATCTGGGTGGTGAGGCGCGCATCGGCCTCACCAAATTTCTCGAAGGTGAAGCGCGGAATTTTTGTCACCACATAATCAATAGACGGCTCAAAGGAAGCCGGTGTGGCGCCGCCGGTGATATCGTTTTGCAGTTCGTCCAGGGTGTACCCCACCGCCAGCTTGGCCGCCACCTTGGCAATCGGGAAACCGGTGGCCTTGGAAGCCAGCGCCGAGGAGCGGGAAACCCGCGGATTCATCTCGATCACCACCATCCGACCGGTCTTCGGACAGACTCCGAACTGCACGTTGGAACCACCGGTCTCTACGCCGATCTCGCGCAGCACCGCAATGGAAGCATTGCGCATCAGCTGGTATTCCTTGTCGGTGAGGGTCTGCGCCGGCGCCACGGTAATGGAGTCACCGGTATGCACCCCCATGGGGTCGAAGTTCTCGATGGAACACACGATGATGCAGTTGTCGCGCTTATCGCGAACCACCTCCATCTCGTACTCTTTCCAGCCCAGCAGGGATTCATCGATCAGCAGTTCATTGGTGGGAGACAGATCGAGACCGCGCTTGCAGATCTCCTCAAATTCGGGCCAGTTGTAGGCCACACCACCACCGGAGCCGCCCATGGTGAAGGAGGGGCGGATAATCACCGGGAAACCGAACGCTTCCGGAACCGCCTTCGCCTCTTCTATGGAGTGCACGATCCGGGCGCGCGGCGTCTCCAACCCGATCGCCTGCATGGCCTTGTCGAACAGGTCGCGGTCTTCCGCCTTCTCGATAGCGTCTTTGTCCGCACCGATCAGCTCGACATCCCAGGCCTCCAGGATACCCTGCTTATCCAGGTCCAGGGCACAATTCAGTGCGGTCTGACCGCCCATGGTGGGCAGGATGGCATCTGGGCGCTCCTGCTCGATAATCTTCGCCAGAGTACGCCACTCCACCGGTTCAATGTAGGTGGCATCGGCCATGGCTGGGTCGGTCATGATGGTGGCCGGATTGGAGTTCACCAGGATGACCCGGTAACCCTCCTCGCGCAGCGCCTTGCAAGCCTGGGCGCCGGAGTAGTCAAATTCGCAGGCCTGGCCGATCACGATGGGGCCGGCGCCAATAATCAGAATACTGTGGATATCTGTGCGTTTTGGCATCTTTCTTCCGCTCTACTACCGGCTCGTGGCCGGCTGCGCTCATTTTCACTCGTGTCTTGTTAAAACCGCCGCAAAAGCGGCGGTTATCTCTCTGCTACGGACAGCGCCACCCCTAGGCGCGCGCTTTCATCAATTCGATAAACTGGTCGAACAAAGGTGCCAGATCGTGTGGGCCCGGGCTGGCTTCCGGGTGCCCCTGAAAGCTGAAGGCCGGCCTGTCTGTGAGGCGGATGCCCTGCAGGGTGCCGTCGAAAAGGGATTTATGGGTTACCTCCACATTCTTGGGGAGGGCGTCCGCATCCACCGCAAAGCCGTGGTTCTGTGCTGTGATCATCACCCTGCCGCTGCGCAGATCCTGCACCGGATGGTTACCACCATGGTGGCCAAATTTCATCTTGGAGGTTTTAGCGCCCACGGCCAGACCCAGCAGCTGGTGTCCCAGGCAGATGCCATAGGTGGGAATACCCGCGTCGAGAAACGCGCGGATTGCAGTGACCGCATAATCACAGGGTTCCGGGTCACCGGGGCCGTTGGACAGGAAGATGCCGTGGGGATTCATCTCCAGCACTTCCGCCGCAGGGGTCTGCGCCGGTACCACGGTAATATTGCAGCCGCGGTCCACCAGCATGCGCAGGATATTGCGTTTTACACCGAAATCGTAGGCCACCACCTTGTAAGGTTGTACCGGCGCCGCCTTGTGCCCGGCACCCAGGGCCCAGGTCCCCGCATCAAAGGTGTAGGAATCCCCGGTGGTCACAACACTGGCCAAATCCATCCCCTTGAGGCCGGCAAAGGCCCTGGCCTTTGCCAGGGCTTCTTCGCAGTCGAGGTTGTCACCAGCCAGGATACAGCCGTTCTGCGCACCCTTGTCGCGCAAAAGGCGGGTCAGACGGCGGGTATCGATATCGGCGATGGCGACAATATTGCGCTCGCGCAGGTAGCCCTGCAGGGACTGCTGGTTGCGAAAACTGCTGGCAAGCAGGGGCAGATCCCGGACCACCAGGCCCGCGGCCCAGACTTCTGCGCACTCTTCATCTGTCTCATTGGTGCCGGTATTGCCAATGTGCGGGTACGTCAGGGTGACAATCTGGCGGGCGTAAGAGGGATCGGTCAGGATCTCCTGATAGCCGGTCATTGAAGTATTGAACACAACCTCACCCACAGAGCTGCCGTGTGCCCCAATTGCGCGCCCCTCAAAAACACTGCCATCTGCAAGCACCAGCAGAGCGGGCGTTGTTGTTTGGAAAAAATCGAGGGACATACAGGTCTCCGGCGTGGGTACAGCGTTAATCAAATTGGAACTCCGGTCTTCACAGCAGTGTGTGGGCCGGGCAGCGGGCTTTGGAGCAGACGGGGCCTGGCTGGTGCACGCATAAAAAAGCGAGATGAAACCTGACAGCTTCATCTCGCTTTAAAATTCTGCTCACACTCGGCTCTCACAAACTGGCCATCGCTTACCACCGGCTTTCCGCGGCCCTGGCGGCACAATCCAACCCCGTGCCACAGACCCAAATCCGGGCGCAGATTCTACGCGAAACCGCGCCCGGATACCAGTACAAACCTGCCCCAGGGGCAACGGCGACTCCTATTCAGTTGACCTCGCGCCCAAGGCGGAACAGGCTGGTACCCATCTTCAGCTCCGCCTTCTCCAGCATGGTCTTGTTCATACGCACGGCCACTTCACCACCGCTATCGGCAAACTCGATCATACCGCCGGTTGCGGCAAAGCGCTCGGCATCACTCACAGTGAGAACGGGGAAATATTCCAGCGCCACCAGGGCCTTAAGCAGGTTGGCGCGCGCCATGGGTCCCAGCACGACGATCTGGCATTTGCGGGCGCGCAGCATCTGCTTCAGGTCAACTTTCTCAAATTCCGTTCTGCGCCCGTCGATACGCTGGTTCCTGAGGCGTTCTTGCAGGGGTTCACTGAGGGAATCTCCGCCCATCAGGCATACGCGGAAAGGGGCATTGCGGTTGTCAAAGGCATTAACCGGCCACTGCAGGTGGTAGGCAAAGTGCACGATGTAATCCACCATCACACGCCGCCCAAGGGGGGTTTCCGAGAGTTGTACCGCCGCCTGCACACCAGGGGCAGTCAGCGACAGCAACAGCAGGAAGCGCGTAAGGAAGCGGAGGGGAGAGGGAGCATTGCGTATGTTCACGGTTCTTCAGTCCCTGCGGCTTGCACCATTTGCCCACCAGGGCAACAACCCTGCCCTGTTCCCAGGGGGCTACCACCCGACAAACGGTTTCGATCAACGGACACCTGTGGCGAGGGGTGTTCCAGGCGCCTTTGTGCTTTGCAGAAACACCCGGCCACCCCAGAAGTTTAGCTTACCGGACCTGCGCCAGGCCTTTTCACAACAGCGCCCCTCCAAAGTCGCATCCGCTTTATTGGGAGGGCCCAGAGGAAGGACGGCAGCCGGCATCCTATCCGCGTTATGCGGCATCTACCTGTCACCAACTACCAGACTACAGGGCCTTTAACAGAGCAGTGCTTTTGAGAACAGAATAGGTGGCCAGGAAAGAAACCAAAAACTGCCCGCTCATCTGCAGCAGAAACTTGGGCCAGAAATCCATTTCTTCGGTGAACAGCGAAAGGACTACATTCCCGGGGAATAGAAAAATCCGAAAGTATTGCCACCCACCACCGTAGAGATTCCAATTATAGAAAAAGGCGGCCATGCCAATGAGCAGCGCGGCAAAACCAACCGCGAATGATCGCACAACGGTTTTATCCATGGTATCAAAGCTCATGACAGTTGAAGCTCACAATAGACTTTCTCACAGGGACCAAAACAGGGCTGGGCCTGCCGCGCGGGATTTTTTTACCTGATTTTAGGCGTAATCTGATGTTCATATACAAGGCTATTTGGTATCAAACGGGCTGCCACCTTTCAGCTTAAGGCAACCATTTTCTTTGCGCTTCGGTGTACTGTGGTACCACCGCCCCTGCATCACCAAATCCGCCTTTCCCAGCAACCAAACCAGAACGACGGTGAAAACCCCACAGAAAAACACCATGCCTGCAACCCTGTACAGCTAATACGCTACAGGCATATCCTGAATTGTCGACACGGGACACGCATTGCCTATTTTGTATCGCGAGCTCCCTGAACGCCCTCCCCGACCATCGCCGGGCGCCACTTCAAGGCTTTCTCGATTGACATGATCATGGCACCGGCCACATCCTTGCGGGTTGCACTTTCGATCCCTTCCAAACCGGGCGAGGAGTTCACCTCCAACAACAACGGCCCCTTGCGCGAACGGATAATATCTACCCCTGCCACTCTCAGCCCCAGTACTTTTGCAGCTTTCACTGCCAGGCGCTTCTCCTCCCGGGTGACCTTGACCACCGAGGCGGAGCCGCCCTGGTGCAGGTTGGCACGAAATTCTCCAGGAGCCGCTTCCCGTTGGATGGAGGCCACCACGCGACTGTCGATCACAAACAGGCGCAGGTCCCTGCCCTCCGCCTCGCGGATAAATTCCTGCACCAGCAGGTTGGCCTTCAGCGACTTGAAAGCATTGATCACGGATTCCCCGGCTTTGCGGGTTTCCGCCAGCACCACGCCGCGCCCCTGGGCGCCTTCCAGCAGTTTGACCACAAGTGGTGCCCCCCCCACCATCTCGATCAGCTCATTGGTATCCACGGGGGAATTGGCAAAACCGGAAGTGGGGATGGTCAGCCCGCTCTGCTGCAAAATCTGCAGGGAGTACAGCTTGTCCCGCGATTGGCGGATGGCGGCAGAACCATTCAGGGCAAAGACATCCAGGCTTTCAAAATGACGCGTGAGAGCACAGCCGTAAAACGTCTGACTGGGGCGGATACGCGGAATCACCGCGTCCAGATTGTTGAGAATGCGACCGTCTCTGTAGTGTACCTCGGGCTCATCGGCATCCAGTTTCATATAGCACTGACGCACATCGAGAAATGTCATGCGATGACTGCGCTCTGCCCCCGCCTCCATAATCCGGCGGTTGCTGTAGAGGTCCGGATTGGAGGCCAGCAGGCCGATGCGCAGCCCGGTGCCCGCAATATGATGCTCGTCGCGGTAGTATTCATCCAACTGGCTCTGGGGGTAATCCCCCAAGCAGTAACACTCCGACGGATCTACCAGCATGCGCCCCAGCATCGCCTCCCGCCCCAGCAGCATACGGTAGCCCATACTGTCGCGGTTGGTCAGGGTTAACTCTATGTCCCAGACACTGCCGCCAACCGACAGGGCCGTGCGAATCACCGGGCGTTTCTCACTCTCTCCGGAGGAACTGCGCACCAGGCGCTTGTCCATCAGGCGTGCTTCACAGCGCACAGAGGGGCGGCGCTGGTGCTGCAAGGGATGGGCCTCAAAGCTGACCCAGGACTCTCCATCGCGCTTGAATGTCTGGATATTGTAGGCGTGCAGGCAGGAAGTCTTGGCTCCCGAGTCCACCCGCGCCTTTATCGCTGGAATACCGAGTGCAGGAAATCCACACCACTCCTCACTGCCGACAATCAGCTTCTTTTCCAAGGGTACTCCCTCATCCGGTAGAACAGGCTGGCCGGCCGGGCAAAACACCCACCGGCTCCGGCAAGCGTCACCTATAAGCATGACAGGCGAATGGAAATCCGGGAAACTTTCCCATCCCCCCTGCTGGCGTTAACAGTAACTATTTGAGGTGGGATACATTCAGCCCAAGCACGTCACGCATATCATAGTGTCCCGGCGCCCGTGGGGACTGCCCGCTGCCCATCAGCCAAAGGGCCGCGCGCACGGCGCCGCGGGCAAAAGACAGGCGGCTGCTTGCGCGGTGGGTAATCTCAACCCGCTCACCCTCGGCCAGAAAAAGGACCGAGTGTTCGCCGACGACATCGCCACCGCGTATCGTGGCAAAGCCGATAGTATCCCGATCGCGCTCACCGGTTTGGCCCTCGCGACCGTAAACTGCCACTCTGTCCAGGTCGCGACCCAGCGTTTCGGCCACGACTTCCCCCATACTGAGGGCGGTGCCAGAGGGAGCATCCACCTTGTGGCGGTGATGCGCCTCAACAATCTCGATATCCGCATCCTCACCCATCACCCGCGCAGCGGTTTCCAGTAACTGGAAGCACAGATTGACCCCGGTGGAAAAATTACTGGCCAGACACAGCGGCACCTTTACCGCATTGGCCAAAAGCCGGCGCTTCTGCTCCGCATCAAAGCCGGTGGTGCCGATGGCAATGGGGCGTCCTTGCGCTGCGCAGTAAGCGGCGTTCTCCACAGAAGCCAGCGGCGTGGTAAAGTCGATCAGAACATCGAAGTCGCCCTTGGCCAGGCTGTCCACAATCGTGAGGCCGCTGCGCCCCAGGCCGGCGACCTCCCCGGCGTCCGCCCCAACCAGGCTGGAACCCGGGCGCACTATCGCAGCGGAAAGCCCGGCATGCTCGCTAAGCTTCAAGGCCGCTGCCAGTGCCCGCCCCATGCGCCCGCCAAACCCCGCAACTGCTACCTGTACCGCCATGTTCGGCACTCCTACTCTACTCTCAATACGTTGAATGAATGTTCAGGGGTAATACTGTAGATATAGTCAGCCTCTTCCCCCTTGCAGTCTCTACCAGCGGACACAGTTACCCCCCTGCGAAAATCGCGCCTGACAGGTTCTGCTGAGCCAACACGGCTGAAACGGGATGATTTCATGAGCAATTTCTGCCCAATATTGTCGAACAACCAATATCGGTTTCCAGATGATCGATGGTCCCCATGATATCGTCTTCTGTTGTCAGCGGGTTGATAGTGCAGAGCCGTAGCACACTGCGGTCTTTGAGCCTGGTCGAGGATACGCACGCGTAACCGCTGTCCGACAAAGCCTTAGCCCTGGCAGCATGCTGCCGGGGAGTCCCATTGTTCAGGGAGAAGCAGACAACGCCAATTTGAGCAGGCGTGATCACCTCCCATGTTTCGGGCCTGGAGCGTAAGTAGGCTTCAGCAAATTCTGCCAGTTTGATGCCGTGATTGATCGCTTTTCGAAATCGCTCAATACCATATGTCCGCAAGCTCATCCAGAGTTTTACCGCTCGTGATCGACGTGTGAGCTCCAAACTGCGGTTTCGAAAATCCACTTCACCGGCACTGGCTTCAACATCCTTGAGGTACTCCGGATTCATGTTGAAACAATGCTCAAGTGCGCCGGGACGACGAACCAGGACACAGCCAACGTCATAAGGCTGAAACAGCCATTTATGCGGATCCAGCACCAGCGAATCGGCTCGTTCGATCCCGGATAAATACTGACACCCCTGTTGAGTAATCACAGCCGGCCCCCCATACGCGCCATCCACATGAAACCACAGATCTTCCTGTTGACAGATGTCCGCGATATCGTCTAGTGGATCGACAGTTCCCGCATTGGTGGTTCCGGCAGTTCCGATGATCATCACAGGACGTCTGCCTGCAGCCCTGTCTTCCCCAATGGCTCGCGTCAGGCACTCCATCGACAGTTTGTAGTTCTCGTCACTCTCCAGTATTCGGATATGCTGCTTTGGCCAGCCCATTTCTCTGAGGTTGCGGACCAGTGACGAATGGGTCTGGTCGGTCAGGTAGACGACGCCCTTGCCGTACACCGAGCGGGCCACGGAAAACGCCGTCAGGCTGGCATGGGACCCGCCACTGACCAGGACACCTTCGCTTCCTTCGGGAAAGCCCATTAACTGCTTCAGCCATTCAATAACGATGAGTTCAAGGGTCGCCGGGCCCGAGCCGCCGGCCCAGGACGCAGCGATTGCGTTGAATCCGGTCCCCAGCCATTCACCAAGAACGGCGGCAAACGAACTGGGGCCGGGCACTCTGGCGAAATAACGCGGATGGTCGCCTCTTTGCTGATGCCGTAAGGCGACCTCAGCAAGCAATGCCAGTGAAGCATCCGGATCCATCGGCTTGTTCGGCAAGGGGGCGCCAAGAACCGCCATCAAATCGGCAGGCGAACCCTTAAGCACGACATCTTCAACATTCTTACGCATCAAGCGGTCGACGACCAGATCCACCACTTTGTGGCCCAGTCGACGCATCTCTTCTGCTTCCAGCCCAAGAGTGTCAGCAGGGTAGTAGAGCGCATGGTCGGGGTTTATTTTGCAAGTAGTCATAAATCACCGCGGCCTTAAGGGGTTCTGTGCGAGTAGAGAGTTATAACCAATTCTGGAGTGTGAGGGATTGAAACAAAGCAGCGTGTCTGGTTGATTTGTTGTCACCAAACAGTCAACCACCCAAGAGTATGCCGCGATGGATCAGAATACCGTTGTTGAGTTTACAGGTCGACAGGAGACAGCTGACTCACTCACAGAACAACTACGCCGTGGCGCACCAGAGCTGCTTCAGAAAGCAGTGGAGACAGAGCTGTCGGCCTTCATGGAAGAGGCGGTCGTGCGACTGTAGTCCTCAATTGATCGTTGAGTGTTTTAGCCGATAGCTGTCATTACCCGTCTTTAGGATGTGGCAGTGATGGGTTAAGGGGTCTAGCAATGCCGTCGCCATTTTTCGTCGACAAACACCGGGGATCAATCCGCAAAGCCTAGGTTGTTGGTAATGACGATGCTTGTGCGCCCGTAAAGCTTACTGATCAAATGGAACAGCAATGCGCCACCAGCCTGGATGAGATGCTTCGCCAGTGGACCAGAGCCCTTTTTGGATGAATAAGCGTTATTATCCCTTATTACAGAGGAGCTTTTCCTCACGCAAGCAGCGCCAGCCGCCACTGCTAGGCTTTATCCAACATAGTCAAAGGAGCGCCACTATGCGGCTTATCATTCGTTCCAGTTACTCGCTATGCCTACTGCAAGTCGCCCTTGCCCTGGGTCTCGCCTTTGCCAGCCTGTCGGTCAATGCGCAGGGACAACAGCAGGCCAACCCCGACTTCTGGGAAAAATACGACGACCTCACCGATTGGGTGACACTCCGTCTGCAACTCACCCCCGAACAGGAAAGGGTGTGTTACCAGTGATGCAGAGGAGTTTTGCGAAACAAAAATCCCTGCTGCAAAGCTACGCCTAGCCAACAGCGCCAAGCGCAACCTCACCCCCAAGCAGCGCGGGGAAATCGGTGCACAGCTGGCGGTCATCAGCACACAAAGCTATCGGGAACTGCAAGGCACGCTAAAAGAGAAACAGCTGAGGGAGGTGAGTAGAATCCAGCGCGAGTTTTTGCGCGCATTTGCCGCCCGATTGAGCATGCGATCGGAGCAGGACGAATAACCTGGCCCGCCGATCCACTGGCGGGGCGATATACCCTGCGCCCGCTACTCGGCTTGACGCAGCCAGTGTCTTTATAGGCACCAGGGGGAAAGATTACAGTTTCATCTCTCCGAAGAAGTTCTTAACCCCTTCAAACCAGCCGGTCTGGCGCGGCGCATTTTTCTTCTCGCTGAGGGTGCTGGCAAACGTTTGCAACAGCTCCTTCTGCTTGCCGGAGAGATTCACCGGTGTTTCCACCACAACCCGACACAACAGGTCGCCAGTAGCCCCGCCGCGCACTGGCGCCACCCCCTTGCCACGCAAACGGAACAGCTTGCCGGTCTGGCTCTCCGCCGGGATTTTCAGCTTCACCTTGCCCTCGAGAGTGGGGACTTCCAGCTCCCCGCCGAGCGCAGCAGCCGCAAAGCTGATCGGCACTTCACAATAGAGATTCTTGCCATCGCGCTGGAACAGTTCGTGCTCCTTGACCACCACCTGTACATACAGATCGCCGGCAGGACCGCCGTCAGGCCCCGACTCACCCTCTCCAGACAGGCGGATGCGATCGCCGGTATCCACACCGGGAGGCACCTTGACCGACAGAGTCTTGGTTTCCTCCACCCGACCGCGTCCGTGGCAACGGACACAGGGGGCGGAGATAATGCTGCCGCGTCCGCGGCACTTGGGACAAGTCTGCTGCACAGAGAAGAATCCCTGCTGCATACGCACCTGACCGGCCCCACCACAGGTCGAACAGGTTTGTGGCGAAGAGCCGGGTTTGGCACCGGAACCATGACAGATATCGCAGGCAGCCAGCGTGGGTACTCGGATCTTCACGGTCGTACCACGCACTGCGTCTTCCAGATCCAGCTCGAGATCGTAACGCAGGTCGGAACCCCGCGCTGGCCCACCGCGGCGGCCACCGCCACCACCAAAGATATCGCCGAACACATCGCCGAAAATATCGGAGAAACCGCCGAAACCACCACCGCTGCCACCGCCCATCTGGCCTTCGACCCCGGCGTGACCAAACTGGTCATAGGCAGCGCGCTTTTGGGAATCCGCCAGCACCTCGTAGGCTTCGTTGGCCTCTTTAAATCGATTTTCCGCTTCCTTGTCATCGGGGTTGCGGTCCGGGTGAAACTTCATCGCCACCCGCCGGTAGGCCTTCTTCAGCTCTGCATCCGAAGCGCCGCGCTCGACACCCAGGACTTCATAATAATCGCGTTTCGACATAAAGCTATTTTCTCTGGTCTGGCATCAAAAACAGCCAAACTCAACTTTCTAATTTTCAGTCCCTAACCAACCGCTGCACCGCTACGGGGCTCTGCCAAGCCGCAAGGGGCGGCACCACTCTGGCAGAGTGCCAACATCCTCGGCTTTAAATCCATGTACCTGAAACAACACAGGGCGCGGGACCTTGAGAGGAAGGCACCGCACCCCTGAAGTTCTCCGGCAGCCACAGTGAGCAATAGCTGCCGTCAAAGTGAACAGTAGACGTCTACCGGCCCTCTTTCTTGTCGTCCTTTACCTCTTCGAACTCAGCGTCTACCGCATCATCACCCGCGGAAGACGGTTGCTCACCCTGAGCCTCTGCACCGGCGCTCCCTTCAGCACCAGCCGCTTGGGCCTGTTCGGCATACATCTTCTGGGTAACCGGACCGGAGGCTTCGGTCAACTTGGTAGTGACAGCTTCCATCGCGGCCTTGTCGTTGCCTTTCACCGCCTCTTCCGCCTCGGAGATAGCCGCTTCAATCGCAGACTTTTCCTCTGCAGTTGCCTTGTCGCCAGCTTCTTCCAGGGTCTTCTTGGTGGCTGAAATCAGACTGTCGAGGGTATTGCGAGTTTGCACCAGTTCTTCGAACTGCTTGTCCGCTTCCGCATTGGCTTCCGCATCGGCAACCATCTTGTCGATCTCCTGCTCGGACAGGCCGGAGGATGCCTTGATCACGATAGACTGCTCCTTGCCGGTGGCTTTGTCCTTGGCGTGAACATGCAGAATACCGTTGGCGTCGATATCAAAGGTGACCTCAATTTGCGGCATACCACGCGGCGACGGTGGAATATCGGCCAGGTCGAAACGGCCCAGGGATTTGTTCTGGGACGCCTGCTTGCGCTCACCCTGTACCACGTGGATGGTCACGGCAGTTTGATTGTCCTCGGCAGTGGAGAAAATCTGGGACTTCTTGGTCGGGATGGTGGTGTTCTTGTCAATCAGTGGCGTCGCCACCCCCCCCATGGTTTCAATACCCAGGGTTAACGGCGTCACGTCCAGCAGCAGCACGTCTTTCACATCCCCAGACAGCACCGCACCCTGAATGGCCGCACCTACGGCAACAGCTTCATCCGGGTTGACATCTTTGCGCGGCTCTTTGCCAAAGAACTCGGTAACTTTCTGCTGTACCAGTGGCATGCGGGTCTGGCCGCCGACCAGGATAACCTCGTCTACGCCGGAAGCGGACAGATCCGCATCCTGCAGGGCAATTTTGACCGGTTCCAGGGAGTGGGTAACCAGATCCTCCACCAGGCTTTCCAGCTTGGCGCGGGTCAGCTTTACAACCAGGTGTTTGGGGCCGGTGGCATCTGCGGTGATGTACGGCAGATTCACTTCGGTCTGCTGGCTGGAAGACAGTTCGATCTTGGCCTTTTCCGCTGCCTCTTTCAGGCGCTGCATGGCCAGCGGGTCGCCTTTCAGATCGATGCCCTGGTCTTTCTTGAACTCGGCCGCCAGGTAGTCGATCAGACGCAGGTCGAAGTCTTCACCACCGAGGAAGGTATCTCCGTTGGTGGAGAGCACTTCAAACTGCTTCTCACCATCCACGTCCGCAATTTCGATAATGGAGATATCGAAAGTGCCGCCACCCAGGTCGTAAACGGCTACGGTGCGGTCGCCACCCTGCTTGTCGAGGCCGTAGGCCAGCGCTGCAGCCGTCGGCTCGTTGATAATCCGCTTCACATCGAGCCCGGCGATACGGCCGGCGTCTTTGGTGGCCTGGCGCTGGGAATCGTTGAAATAAGCCGGCACCGTAATGACCGCGGATTCCACCTTCTCACCGAGAAAATCTTCCGCGGTCTTTTTCATTTTTTTGAGGACTTCGGCGGAGATCTGTGGCGGCGCCTTCTTATCGCCCTTGGCTTCTACCCAGGCGTCACCGTTATCGGCTTCGACGATTGAGTATGGCACCATTTTGATGTCTTTTTGTACGACATCGTCTTTGAACTTGCGGCCGATCAGGCGTTTGACCGCAAACAGGGTATTCTTGGGATTGGTCACCGCCTGGCGTTTGGCAGACTGGCCTACCAGAATTTCATTGTCGTCAGTAAAGGCAACAATGGAGGGTGTTGTGCGATCGCCCTCCGCATTCTCAATCACGCGCGCTTTTTCACCATCCAGTATCGCGACACAGCTGTTGGTGGTGCCAAGGTCGATGCCGATAATTTTTCCCATCTGTAAAATCCTCGTTTGATGCGCTCTGCCAGCACTGTTGTGTGTATCGCGCGAATAATTCCTGATGTCAGCTATATTGGTGCCGGCTGATAAAATTCAAGGCTATCTGGCTCAGGCGCCGCTACAGTGCTTTGCTGACCACTACCATGGCCGGACGCACCAGGCGGCCGTTGAGGCGATAGCCCTTTTGAAACACTTCCAGAACCGTATTCGGTTCCACCTCCCCGTTGGGCACCTGGGTCATGGCCTGGTGCAATTCGGGATCGAATGGCTCGCCGGCCGGATCGACAACCTCCACCGAATTTTTCGCCAGGGTATCGATAAACGATTTGTGGGTCAGCGCAATACCTTCCACCAGCGCCTTGTTGGCCTCGCCTTCGGTATCGATGGTGGCGAGGGCGCGCTCCAGGTTGTCCACAACCGGCAACAAGTCCTGCAGCAGCTTCTCCACCGCAAATTTGCGCGCGCGCTCGACATCCTGCTGAGCGCGGCGGCGAGCATTCTGCCCCTCTGCCTGGGCACGCAGGGCGAGATCCTTCTGTACCGCCAGTTGCTCCTGCAGCTTGATGATTTCATCGTGCAGAGCATCGGCGCTCTCGGCCTCTTCCAGCAGGGCTTCCTCGGCCTGCCGGCGCTCTGTTGAGGATGGTTCTTCAATCTCGGCGGGAACCGCCTCTTCTGTCTCTGTCAGGTGCTCATCCACCAGCGCTTCCGGCTGCGCACCCTCTGTCATCTGGTTATCTTCGCTGCGCTCTCTGGCCACTGCTCTCTCCGTCGCGTCGACTCTGTCAGTAATGGATTGGGTCCGCCCGGCGGACTCTGGGGCTATATGGGGTCAACACCGCACAGTTCAAGAGGTTTTTCCTGTAAGCACCCACTGGCAGGGTAATGTGGTACTGGCGCTATAGCTAACGGAAGACAGATACTGTATAAATAACCAATAGGCGGGCCAAAGTGCCCTCAAAAAGAAAGACACAGAAGCGTTTTCCATGTTGCTGCATTTGTCTATCAGCCAATTCACCCTGGTGGAACAGCTGGAGTTGGAGTTCGGCCCTGGTACCAGCGCCCTCACCGGTGAGACCGGCGCGGGGAAGTCCATTACCCTGGATGCGCTGGGGCTGGCCCTGGGCGGACGCGGCAGTGCCGAATTGGTACGCCCCGGTGCCAGCCGCACCGATATCAGTGCCACCTTTGATATTGCCGATCACCCCAGCGCCGAACACTGGCTAGTATCCCGAGAAATGGATGCGGGACAAGAGGTGATTCTGCGCCGCACCATTGGCGCTGACGGTCGCTCGCGGGCCTATATCAACGGCCAACCCGTACCCCTCCTGCAATTGCGCGCTTTTGCGCAACAACTGATTGATATCCACAGCCAGCACGAACACCAGTCCCTGCTGAATAAAGAAACCCACTGCCGCCTGCTGGATGAATTCGCCCAGACCCAAACACTGGCCACAGAAGTCCGCAGCCGTTTCAAGACCTGGCAGGAACAGTACCGCCTCTACCGCGCCCTGGCAGACAGTGCCGAGGAGACCGAAGCGCGACGCCACCTGCTGCAATACCAGCTGCAGGAACTGACCCGACTGGATCTGAGCACGGGGGAGATCGAGGCGCTGGAGCGCGAGCAACGCCAATTGTCCAAAGCGGGTGGTCTACTCAACGGCGGCTACCAGCTGGCGGCGCTGCTGTCCGGCGGCGAAGGGGATATCGCTGAGCAACTGCACCGCGCCCTGCAACTGCTCTCGACCCTACCGGATCAGGCCCCGGCCCTGCTGGAAGTGTCGCAGATGCTCGACAGCGCGCGCATTCAGGTGGATGAGGCGGCAGACACCCTGTCGCGCCATATAGACTGCTTCGAGGTGGACCCGGAACGTCTGGCCGAGGTGGAGGCCCGCCTCAGCGCAATCTACCAGACAGCCCGCAAGCACAGGATACAACCACAGGAGCTGCCCGTTCTGGAACAGCGACTACAGGCAGAACTGGACGATATCAACGCGGCAGATACCCTTGAGCGACGCGCCGCAGAGTGTGAGGAACTGGAGTGCCAATTCCGCAAGGCCGCCGGCAAACTGAGCCAGCTGCGCACCAAAGCCGCACAACAATTGGCCGAGGCGGTCAACCGGCAATTGGCGGCGCTGGCCATGCCCCATGTGCGTATGGAACTGGCATTGCACCCGCTGGCAAAGCCCAACAGCCGCGGTCTGGAAGACGTGGAGATGCTGATCACCACCAACCCGGGACAGCCGCCGCGTCCCCTGGGCAAAATCGCTTCCGGCGGAGAGCTTTCCCGGGTGAGCCTGGCGATTCAGGTTGTAACGACGCGAACCTCGCGCACCCCCACCCTGGTATTCGACGAAGTGGATGTGGGGATCGGCGGCGCCACTGGAGATGTGGTCGGGCGCCTGCTGCGCCAGTTGGGCGAGGTGCACAGCGGCCGCAATGGCCAGGTGATCTGCGTCACCCACCTGGCCCAGGTGGCAGCGCGGGCCCACCGCCATTACCTGGTAGAGAAGCACTCCGATGGTGACAGTGCCTTTATTGCCCTGCGCGAACTGAGTGGGGATAACCGCCGCGAAGAAATCGCTCGCATGCTTGGCGGAGAAGCCACGGCCCAATCCCTGGCCCACGCAGAAGAGATGCTTTCGCGGGCTGTCTGAGCACGCGAAGGGTGCAAATCAGCCCCCGCTTTTACTCCCCCCTGCCCACCAGCCTGCCTGGCCAATGCACAGATGCATGGCCGAGCCCCCTTGTACATAGGCGCCATGGATTACTCCCCAATTGGGGGGAAATAGCCGGTTTGTCAGCAACATAAGCCGGGGCAGACCAGAAATGACTGGGTTTGGCGGCAGATGTCACCATATACTTGGCGCTCCACCCAAATGGCATCGGCCAAGTTTATGCAGAAAACCATTTTTAATACCCCGGTAGTCACCCCATTGATGCGCCAGATCGCCAAACTGCTGCTGAAGTTGCACGGCTGGCGCGTAAAAGGCAACCAACACTCATTGAAGTTGAAAAAGTACGTGCTGCTGGGGGCTCCCCACACCACCAACTGGGACGGTTACTTCTTTATCCTGGCCGCGCTCAAGCTGAAACTCACCCCGCAGTGGATGGGCAAGGACAGGCTGTTCAAATTCCCACTGGGCAGGCCCATGCGCTGGTTTGGCGGTATTGCTGTGAATCGCAGCAAGGCCAACAACCTGGTGGAAGCCACTATCAGACAATTCAGACTGAATAAGGAACTGATTATCGCGATTCCGCCAGAGGGCACCCGCGGTATGGCGGAGCGCTGGAAAACCGGTTTTTATCATATCGCGCGCAATGCCAAGGTACCGGTGGTACTGGGCTTTATCAATTTCCGCAAGAAAGAGGTGGGCATTGGCCCGATCGCACAGCTGGGTGAAAACCTGGAGGTAGAACTGAATAAGTTGCGGGCGTTCTATGCGGACAAAATCGGCAAATTCCCGGAACACTACGCGCCCCCATGCCAGTAACAGCCCCAACCGCTGGCGCAGGTTGGGAACAGAGGGGGGGGTGGCAAACGTCACACCCCGCGGTGCCTACTGTTCTTTTTCTTTAACGTAGAGCACTAGGCTGTGGCCGGTCAGCTCATAGCCGTGCTCTTCGGCGATCTGGCGCTGTAGTTCCTCAATCTCCTCATTGTGAAACTCAATCACTTTACCGGTATCGGTACATACCATGTGATCGTGGTGATCCCCACGATCCAGTTCAAACACGGAATGGCCGCCATCGAAGTTGTGGCGTATAACCAGACCCGCGCTCTCAAACTGGGTCAGAACCCGGTAAACGGTGGCCAGACCCACATCCTCTCCCGCTTCCAGCAGCAGCTTGTAGACATCTTCAGCACTCAAGTGCTGTTCAGTGGTACTTTCAAGCAACTGTAGAATCTTTACCCGCGGCAGCGTGACCTTGAGGCCGGCCTTGCGCAACTCCTGGTTTTGATTTGACATGAATAGACGTTTCCCGACAGGATTCTAATAATAGTCTTTACTTGAAACGGCCCGCAGCAGGAATCAATAATCGGCTGAGATATCAAAGCGCCATTCTGTCAGCGAGCCATCTCTTCGGTTATTATCCCATGTCCTGCGGAGTCAACGAAACCCCGACCCTCCCGGGAGGGCAAATCGCCAGGCCCTGGGAACTTTCCCCCACAATCAGGGCCTATACGGTTTGATCAGTTAAAAACGGCGCATTATTCGCCCATTTCAGCATATAACGGAGCAATGAATGCCGCCCAGCCTGAAACTTCTCGCCATCGCCAGCCTGTGCGCCCTCCTGGGCGCCTGTACGCTGATCAAATTCCCCGGTGTTTACCGTATCAAGGTTCAGCAGGGCAACATCATCACACAGGACATGGTGGACCAGTTGAAACCCGGCATGACCCGGCGACAGGTTCAGTTCGTACTGGGCACGCCGCTGGTGGAAGATACCTACAACCCCAATCGCTGGGACTATATCAACCGCCTCCGGGACTCCAAGGGCGAAGTAACCCAGAAGCGTTTTAGCGTCTATTTCAATGGCGATATCCTGATCGCTACCAGTGGCGACTGGCAGCCCACAGGCTGGCCCTGATCCCCCTAGGGCTCCCTGCTCTTGCCGGCCAGGAGTCTGGCTTTTTCGGCGCGCTGCTTGCGCGCCTCTTTCGGATCGGCGATCAGGGGCCGGTACACTTCAATCCGGTCACCGGGCTGTAATTGGTACTGCTCTGCTGGTGGCAAGCCCTTGCTGCCCAGCACCTGGGCAAAAATCCCCATTTTGGCCGTATCCGGGTTCACTTCCGGATACTCTTCCGGTATCCCCGAGCGTATCAGCGCCTCCCGCGCAGTAGTGCCGCGCTTGACCAGCAAACGCATCAGGCGCTGCTCGTGGGGCAAAGCGTAAACTACTTCCACTGAAATCGTATTGTCTTCTGTCATCGCGGTTTTCCGTATATCACTTCAGCGCGCTCACACATCACCGCAACCATCTGGTTGGCCAGATCGCTGAACAGCTTGCCCGCAGCTGCGGCAACCAGGCGGCTCTTCAGGGAAAAAGCCAGGGAAAAGGTCACCTTGCAGGCGCTTTCAGCCAGCGGGTCAAACTGCCACTGCCCGGTGAACTGCTCAAAGGGGCCATTCACCAGGTTCAGGGTCATGCTGTATGGCCGCTGCAACCGGTTGCGCGTGACAAAACTCTGGCGAATGCCCGCACGAGACAGCTCCAGTCGCGCTTCCAGGGTCTCTTCATCGCGGTATAATATCTCCGCCCCGCGGCACCCCGGTAAAAACTGCGGGTAGCTAACCACATCATTGACCAGGTCAAACATTTGCTCTGCGCTGTACATCACCAGCGCGCTGCGTTCTATTTCAGTCATTCCTGCTATCCAAGCCAGTCTGCCAGGCTAAATTGTCTGGGATTGCAATTCACCGGCTAATTTTGCCAGCCTGCGCTACTCAAGCAAGGCAATTCCTGTAACAATCGGATTTTTGCCGGCTGGCCACACTCGGCACCAGCCGGGATAACAATGAGACAAGCCTTATCGGGTAAAGAATAATAGTGAGAGAACTATGACCGCAGTAAGAGAGCATTTTGGGTCAAGGCTGGGTTTTATCCTGGCCGCCGCAGGTTCCGCAGTGGGTATTGGCAACCTGGTGGCCTTCCCGGTAGCCGCCACCAAAAGCGGGGGCGGTGCCTTCCTGCTGGTCTACGCACTCTTCGTCTTCCTGATCTGCCTGCCGGTCATGATGGCGGAGTTGGCGATGGGGCGACGCTCCGATAAAGACCCGGTTGGCGCCTATCTCCAACTTTCCAGCGGCTCCCACCTCTGGCGCATACCCGGATGGCTGGCTTTGGCCACACCCTTTATGATCGCGGTGTTTTACCTGGTGGTCACCGTGTGGGTACTGGGATACTTGATTGAAACCGTAACCGGTAACCTGGACAAACTCGCAGCCCCGGATTTCTTTATCCAGTTTATCAATACCCCGCAGATATTCATCTACCTGGTGGCCCTGATGCTGTTGATCAACGCCATTCTCGCCATGGGCGTCAAGGACGGGATAGAGCGCGCTGCGAAAACATTGATGCCGATGTTGTTCGTCATGCTGCTGGGGCTGGTAATTTTCGTCCTGACTCTGGAGAACGCCTCTCTCGGCTTGAAGTACTACCTCATCCCAGACTTCAGCAAACTCGACGGCAATGTGGTCAGTAAAGCCATGGCCCAGGCTTTCTTCTCCCTTTCTCTGGGCATGGGCATTATGATCACCTACGGCTCCTACATGAAGCGGCAGGACTCC
Organism: Microbulbifer sp. 2205BS26-8; assembly: GCF_030731025.1. Classification (NCBI taxonomy): domain Bacteria; kingdom Pseudomonadati; phylum Pseudomonadota; class Gammaproteobacteria; order Cellvibrionales; family Microbulbiferaceae; genus Microbulbifer; species Microbulbifer sp. 2205BS26-8. Next base: position 26,273 of record NZ_JAVAMR010000039.1, read on the forward strand.
ATCCCCGGCTCCTCCCGCGCGGTGGCCATCACCGACACCCTGGTGGCCTTTACCGCGGGTCTGCTGATACTACCGAGTATCTTTCACTTTAATCCACAGATTGACCCCACCGAGCTAAGTGAATCCTCCGCGGGTATGATCTTCCAGTTCCTGCCCAGGATCTTCCTCGCCCTGCAAGACGGCATCGGCTATGTTGGCGCAAGCGTGGTTGCAACAACCTTCTTCTTCCTGGTGCTGGTTGCGGCGATCACCTCGCTGGTTTCCATCATCGAAGTGCCCATCGCCACCCTGCGTGACGAGCGGCACATGGAGCGCAAAAAAGCCATCTACCTGATTGCCGGGGTGCAGTTTCTACTGGCAATTGCTTGCGCGGTCTCTTTTGGCATGGTCAACTGGATCACTGATTTTGTGCAACTGGCCGGCGCCAGCAAGTCCTTCTTCGATTTGGTTGAGATCATCTTCTACGACACCATCCTGCCCCTCAATGGCCTGCTGGTCTGCCTGTTTGTGATCTATAAGTGGAAGAAGGCAAACTTTGATAAAGAGCTGCAGGAAGGTGATGAAAAGTTTGCCGGCTCCTTTTCACAGAAATACGTCAACTTCTCCCTGGGCACCTTTATTCCATTGATACTGTTACTGATTTTTATCAACACTGTGGCCCTGAAGTTTTTTGGACACAGTTTTATCTAGTCATCCGAAGTTTTCATGACCCAAGAAAAGAAAGCGCAAAAACCCAATACCATCGCCCTGAACAAGAAGGCCCGCCACGACTACTTTATTGAAACAAAGTTTGAGGCGGGTGTGGAAATGCAGGGGTGGGAGGTGAAGAGCTGTCGCGAGGGCAAGGCCCAGCTGACCGACAGCTATGTCATTTTCAAAAATGGCGAGGCCTGGCTGCTGGGTGCGCGCATACAGCCGCTGCCCAGTGCATCCACCCATTTTGTCACTGAGCCCGACCGCACCCGCCGCCTGCTGCTCACCAAGCGCGAACTGTCTCGACTGATCACCGCAGTGGAACAAAAAGGGCACACAGTGGTGGCCACTGCGCTGTATTGGAAGGGACACTTGATCAAATGTGAAATTGCTCTGGCCAAAGGCAAAGCGATGCACGACAAGCGCGAAACCGAGAAAAAGCGCGACTGGAACCGCGAGAAACAGCGCCTGATGCGCGCAGAGCACAAGTAGTGTGCCGCACCAATAACCCGGTATCCAAATAGGCTGCCAGGGAACACCAGAAGAATAATGACAGGATTTACCATGAGTGCACCGCGAGGACAATTCAGTACCAATATTGGCTTTTTGATGGCCGCGGCGGGGTCCGCCGTGGGCCTCGGCAATATCTGGGGCTTCCCCACCAAAGCCGCCGGCAATGGCGGTGCCGCCTTTGTGGTGGTCTATCTGTTTCTGGCCTTTGCGCTCGCCTATCCGGCCCTGATGGCCGAACTCACCATAGGCCGCTACGCACGCCGCAATATGGTGCAGGCCCTGCGCATCATCTCCAATGGGCCGGTCAGCCGTTTCTTTGGCGGCCTCACCGGCTTCGTCGGTATTCTGGTGGCCTCGCTGGTCCTCAGCTTTTACGCCATTGTAGCGGGCTGGATGGTGGCCCACCTGGCCGAACCGTTCGCTGCACTGTTCGGCGCACAGGGTGCCGCACAGTGGCTGACAGACAACAGCACCGAGCGCAATCTGCTCTTCACCGCTATCTTCAGCGGCCTCACCATGCTGATTATCGCCAGCGGTGTCGAAAAGGGGATCGAGCGCTGGTCCACCCTGCTGATGCCCTCACTGATCATTCTGCTGCTGTCGTTGATAGGGTATGTGCTCACCCAGCCCGGCGCCCTTTCCGGCCTCGAGGTATACCTGATGCCGGACTTCAGTCATTTCACCCCCAAACTGCTGATCTCCGCTTTGGGCCAGGCCTTCTTTTCTTTGTCTTTGGGGGTGGGCACCATGTTGATCTACGGCTCCTACCTGAGCCAGCAGGAGAGTCTGCCGCGCCTGGGGGCACTGGTGACGCTGATCGATGTGGGTATCGCCTTTACCGCCGGCCTGCTGATTTTGCCGGCCATGTATGTCGCCCAGGAAGCCGGATCACAGATTTTCTCTGCCAGCGGTGAGCTGATCGCCGGGCCCGACCTCATTTTACAAGTGCTGCCGGCCCTGTTCGACACCATGGGCAAAGCCGGTATCGTAGTGGCCATCACTTTTTTTGCCCTAATGGTCATCGCCTCCCTGACCTCCTCGATTTCCATGCTGGAGGTACCGGTGGCGTTTTCCATTGAGAATCTGGGCATTCCGCGACGCATCGCCACGCCCGCGGTGGGCCTGATCATCTTCGGCATCAGCACGGTCATCATCACCCACTTCGATACCCTGTTTGGACTGGCGGTCAGCATCAGTACCGAGTACGGGCAACCGCTGCTCGGCATTGCCCTGTGTCTCTTTGCCGGCTGGGTCTGGCGCCGCGACCAGTTACTCGCCGAGTTGAAGAAGGGTCACCCCAACATTGAACAGACCCTGTTCTGGCGGATCTGGCCCTGGTATGTGCGCATCGTCTGTCCACTACTAATTATGACCGCATTTGTGCATTCGGTCATTTAAAACTTGCCAGTCCCACCCCCAGCGCCGGAGCCTCCTCCCACTGGCTTCGCCAGTTTAAACAGCGACCGGCCTGTCCAGCGGGCCGATCCGGTGTATTGCCGAGCTGCCAATTGCGGTATACTGGCACGACACGAGAGTGTTTCTGATCGGGGATGACTTGGATTCGACGCCGGTGACGAAACCTTGGGTGCATGCCGTGATGGCAGCCAATCACGTTAATCCAAAGCTGTACTTTACTAGTTGCCAACGACGACAACTACGCTCTAGCGGCTTAAGCCCGCTAGCAGTCTGCTGCAAGGTTCCAGTATCGCGCTGCAGGCTGTAATACAGAACTGGATCGCCGTGAACCGCGCCTGTCGGGGATCGGTTAAACACTTCACAGGCTCGCCTTCTACGTCCTGACCGCCGGGCTGTAGCGGGCTAAATCAATAGACGGAGCTAAGCATGTAGAGCCTCTGGCAGAGTGCTGACGGACGCGGGTTCGACTCCCGCCATCTCCACCAAATCGCTGTCTCAGACAGCCCACAAAAGCCCCGCAAACGTAGAGTTTCCGGGGCTTTTGATTATCAGACCAATCCCAGTTAATCTAAGCTAACCCGTCCACATACAACCTCAAATGGACGGGTTATTGGACGGGTTGGTAACAGTGCCATCGTCCAACCCGTCCAAAATCCACGGAAGGTGAACTATGCCGCTGTCTGATACCAAGGTCCGCGCCCTCAAGCCCCGCGAGAAGAAGTACATCGAGTCCGATGAGAAAGGGCTGGCAATCGAAGTGACCCCGACCGGGGCCAAGCGTTGGGTATTCCGTTTCCGCCTGCATGGCAAACGCCCAGAAATGGCAATTGGGCTCTACCCCGATGTAAGCCTAAAGCGCGCCCGCGAACTCCGTGATGAAGCCCGCCAGCATGTTGCCGAAGGTGTCGACCCCCGCGATATAAAACGCGCCCGCAAAGAGTCCGCCCTGGAAGCCAATCGCAACAGCTTCGCCGCCGTTAGTGATGAGTGGTTCGCCGCCAAGATGGCGCACCTATCCAGCTCATCCAAGGACCGCGCCACCCTCGCTTTAGAGCGTGACCTAAAGCCCTATTTGGGTAAGCGTCCTATCTCCGAGATAAGCCCGCCGGAAGTACTGCGGTGCCTGCGCCGTATTGAGAGCCGGGGAACCCTGGAGACTGCCCACCGGGTAAAGCGAGTAGCCAGCCAGGTATTCCGCTTTGCCGTGGCCACCGGAAGGGCCGACCGCGACCTCACCACAGACCTGACCGGCGCACTCACCCCCACCAAGAAGAAACATCTGGCAGCTATTACTGACCCCACTGAAATTGGGCGCCTGCTAACCGCCATGGAGGAATACCAAGGCACCCCAGTAGTGAGAGCCGCCCTCAGACTATCCCCACTTCTATTCTGCCGCCCTGGAGAACTGCGCAAACTGGAGTGGGCCGAAATTAACTGGGAGGCCAAGCAAATAGAGCTGCCCAGCGAAAAAATGAAAATGGGCCAGCCGCACATTATCCCTCTTGCAGAACAGTCTCTGGCACTACTGCGGGAGTTGGAACCGCTTACAGGCCGTGGCAAATATGTTTTCCCCTCAGCCAGAGGGAAAAGCCGTCCACTATCTGATAACGGTGTGAGGACTGCGCTCAGGTCACTGGGCTATGACAATGAAACCATGACCGCCCACGGCTTCCGCGCTATGGCCCGCACCCTGCTGGATGAGGTTTTGGGCTTCCGTGTGGATTACATAGAGCACCAGCTAGCTCATGAGGTGAAGGACACACTGGGGCGTGCATACAACCGGACAAAGCACCTAGAGCAGCGGGCAGAAATGATGCAGAAGTGGGCAGATTACCTCGACAGCCTCAAAGCTAGCGAAAAAGCAGGGAATGTCATCGCAGCGAACTTTAGTAATCGATAACGGACAATCGAATTTCAGCGTCTAGGGTAGCTCCCGAAAGGCCACAACCCTTAGTGGCTTGGCGCTGAATCTAAATTAAGGGATTCTCTCAAAGGGGGAGAAATGGATAAGTCTATTCCTTGGTTGGAGCTGCTTCGCTACTCGCAGCTATTTGAAGCCCTGCTTTTGGCTGAGCAATTAGTATTCTCTCCCGAACCGTACCATACGAGGGAAGATAATCAGACCTTATGTATCCCAGATAAAATTAGCCAATACTTCGCTTTTAAAAATGCGCCGCCACTTGAAGAAGGGTTTTACAGATGGGCCAGCATCCAATATGAGCAGGAAAAAATACTTCGCCAAAGAAAGGCTTCCAGCATCTACGATGAGCTATTAGCTGACCTTGAGCTTCAACATATTGCCAATGAATGGTTTCAGAGCTCGGAAAATTATAAATGCGCTGAGCAAAAACTCCTTGAAATGCATACTGCATCCTTTCCATTCCACCCTAGCCACCCCTTAGAGTGGTATCAGAAAGACCTCAGGAGTCAGAATGCTATTGGTTTTCCATCCTTTTCGCGGTTTGTAGGCCCGCCAAAAAAACAATACGTTGATTTTTCTACTGGCGAGAGTCTATCAAACCCTAATAGAGCCCCATTAACCAAACAGCTCGTTTTCCGAGGTGTCACATCTCTTGTTCTTAGTCATTACGATAGGGTTATAGAGCTTGGCTTAAATTCAATTGTCGGACCCACAAAGGGGCAGCTAAAGAAACTAGAGAAAGCAGCAAATCAGCTTGTCACAGCGCTAAAGGATATTACTTATGCAGGACTGAAAGTGCAAAAGACTGAAATTAGCAAGTGGGAATCTGTAGCAAATGGAGACTACAAAAGAATACTCAACTTAGAAGAGCTAAACCGCTACGCACCATCCAGGCAACATAGTAAAGGGGCAAGAGAAAGCACAATCATCCGAATGGCCGACCTGCTCTACAACCACTTTGGAAAAATGGAAATCGTAGATTTTGATAAGTCTATGTTAACTGTTCGCTCATTTCAGAGACAGCCTATTAAGCCTCTACCGGGAGGAAAGATATGGAGTAGCTGCGGTATTCGTAGCGTATCTTTTCACAAAATTATTTTAGAAATTGTACATCTGGTTGACGAAGAAACCGACTACGACAAGGTTCGAGCAATAGTAGCTAAGCGAACTGACGCGCACGGCGGATATTCTGGCGGCCTTGGCTTGGGGCATCTTGCCGATAGTGTACTCCCATAGTACCGGACAGATAGATACGAAAATTTACAAATATCTAACCGGACACATAATTAATTATGGGCACCAACTCCTAACCGGACGCCTATTCCATTAATCCAGATGATTGCCGTGTATATTTATACAGCACTCATGCATACCTTATGTATCAGCCTCAACAAACCCATAGGAGAGCTGATACGTGCAGACCAACCTATACAACCAACAATCAATAAACCCTTCCGCAATGTACCGGGCCCGAGATTGTGCCCGGTTCTACTCCATTGGTTTATCCACCTGGTGGAACTGGACCAAAACAGGCAAAGCCAAACGCGGCACAAAGTTAGGACCAAAAACCACCGTATGGGAGGGAGCCTACCTGCTTGAGCTGAAGCAAAAACTAATCACTGAAGCTGAAAGCTGCTAAGGGGGAGATGACTATGGAAATAATCAGAACCGCCCCGGCACAGAGCGGTCCCGACACACAACATAAGCCCGGCAATATTAACAACAACACCCAAACCACAGAACACTCAGCCAGTAAGATTTGGCGCCCCCTATCACCCCGCCAGGTGCGAGCACTGGAAACATTGCTCACTGGCCCATGCAGCCGGGAAAAACTCGACAGAGTGACAGGGGCCAGCAATGGCCCGAATGTAATCATGCAGCTCAGAAAGCGGGGCATAAGTATTCAGTGCCGCATGGAGGGGCACATAGACCGCGATGGTATTGCGGGGCGGCACGGTGTTTACTGGTTGCCTGATAGCGAGCGTCAGCGTATTGGCTCCCTTAAGCTACTGGGGGGCTAATGGCTGAATCTGCTAGAGAGCTTCTACAACGGCTTCTAGCGCGTGGTGATGGTGTGGCGGTCGATGGTGGCCGCCTTACCCTAACCCCTGCCAGTGGCCACCCTGTGCCCGCTGAGTGGCTTTCCGAACATGAGTGGCCCCTTATCACCGAAGCCGCCCGTCTAGCCGGTATGGAGCCCCTGGAGTATATCGGTCATTCAGTAGGAAATTACGGCCCCCGCAAAGATGGGGGTGTCACTCTCCAATTTCGCAGCCTAATCGATGGACGCGACTGGTATGCAATATTCAACGCTTACACAACGCGAGCGCGCACCACCAAGCACGGTAAAGCCGGCAGCCCCCTACCCAAGGGTCGCTTCCGCATGGGCAAGCGCTCTAATTTCCTAAAGTTCTGGAATCGCACCGGGCAGAAGGTGCCAAAGAGCCTCGACGCCTTTAGCGATTATATGGGCAAATTACGGAGCCAAATATTTACCGGGCATCAATCAAAGGGCGAACGCTTGGAGGCCGCAACGCTTGCGCCACTCTGTATTAAGCAGCAGGAATTGGCAGCCCACCCCCATGTGAATATTCCGGGTAAAGCTCGGGTAACTTCCGGGTTAATTCCGGGTAAGGTCCGGGTAAATTTTCCGGGTAAGGAATTGGCGCAACCCCAACAACCACGAGGCCTACAGCCTAATCAAACCACGGGTGATGCAAACTACGGTAATACGGTAATAAGGGAGTGCGGGTATAAGGGAATCCCCAAGCCCCCTAAAGAACAGACCAATGAAGAGTGGCTGGAAGAATATGGACGCGCAGGCTGATTCAAGAGTGCCTGCTAA